>NZ_JBSTYP010000023.1:0-78936 GCF_054052405.1 Aeromonas aquatilis
TGTTGAAAGGCTGGGGTATCCATGATGGTAGACCTCAAGGTGATGGCCTACTTCAAGCTTAGCCTTTCAACACGTAATTGGGACATAGCCAAACTATTCTGGTGGTGGACGACTCGGCCTTTATCCGCAAGATGATCGAGACCACCCTGCGTACCGCTGGCTACAACGTGATCACGGCCAAGGATGGGGGAGAGGGGCTGGAGATGATGACGGATTTCGATCGTCTGGCCCAGGAGGAGAGAATGCCGGTGACCGGCTTCGTCAATGCGGTGATCACCGATGTGGAGATGCCGCGCATGGATGGCATGCACCTGCTCAAGCGGCTGCGGGATACCCCCTCCTACAAGGAGATGCCCATCGTGATGTTCTCCTCCCTGATGAGCGATGACAACCGCCAGAAAGCGCTGCAACTGGGGGCGAACGATACCATCACCAAGCCCGAGATAGGGCGCATGGTGGGGATGATGGATCACCTGCTGCTGGGGATTGCCCCGCCATCACCAGCCAACAACATTTAATGTCGGATTACCCGACCGCAGAACGGCCACTCCGACAGGGTGGCCGTTCTTTTTGGGCGGGCTAACCCGGATAGCCGGGAATCTGGTTTATCAGGAGGAAGAGCCGGCGCTGGCAGCGGAAGGGGCTAGTGGTAAAGTGGGCAAGAGCGCGGTGGGGGCCTTGGCGGCGGCTTCTGCCACGGGTTTGACGGGCGTGACCGGTTCAGTCGCCGCTGCGGATACAGCAGGAGTGAGTTGCTCAGTCACGGCCGAGGCAGATGGGGTCGCCGACTCGGTGGCAACCGCGGCCGATACCGCCGCTGGCTTGGTCTTATCCACGGCTGGTTTGTGCTGTTTGAGGCAGGGTTGCAGGCTGCCGATGGTGCTCAGTGACTGGCAAGGCACAGGCAGACCGATGGGGACCGGTGCCCCGAGGAACTTGGGCCCCTTGTCCAGTACATAGAGGTCGAGCAACCCCATCAGGCGGGCAAAAACTTCCCGCACCCGGGTGCGGATCCCCTGATAGGCGCTGGGATCCTCGGCATTAAAGCCGACCGCGTCGATACCGAAATGGCGGGCGATGAAAATGGCCCGCTCGTTATGAAAGCCCTGGGAGACCACGGTAAAGCGCTCTTGGCCGAACACTTCCTTGGCGCGAACCACTGAGTCGAGGGTGCGGAATCCGGCGAAATCCATATAGATGGCGGAGGCGGGGATGCCCGCCTTGATCAGGGCGCGGCGCATCTGGCGTGGCTCGTTGTACTGCACGGTAGCGTTGTCACCGGAGACGATGATGAAGTCCACCTTGGCATTGTTGTAGAGCTCGGCAGCCGCCTTGATGCGGTATTTGAAGTAGTGGTTGGGGCCGCCACCGGAGAGATATTTGGAGGTACCCAGCACCACCGCAACCCGGTTGTAGGGCACCTTGTCCACCCGATCGTAGGTGTAGTGACGGGCATCCGAGACGATCCACTCGCTGTAGCCCAGCAGCATGGCAATCAGGGTCAGCAGCAAAACAAGGCAGGCGAGGAGGATCTTGGCAAACTTCTTCATGCGCGGTGCGGTCAGGGTCTGAAGTTGGGAGTGGCTATCGGCATTCTATTACAACTCGGCCGCTGGCGTCAGGCTTGATAACGGGCGGGCACCTCATTCGGGCAGAGGTTGTCGCAGCAGAGGCGGGAGTGCGGGAAGATAACGTTAGGGGCTGCGGTGGCCGCTCACCTCGGCCACGGTGCTTGTTATCCTTTCAGGACAGACCCTGAATGGCGGCAAGCGTCTCACTCAGACGTTTTGGGCATGACTGTTTGCAACCGGGCAAGCTGGCCCAGTCGTTGGCGGGAAGGTTTGAGATTACCGCCGAGATCGGGCCAGGGGAGCCACTGGTCGGGCACCATAAAGCCGGGCAGGGTGTTGCGGATCCAGGCTGCCAGTTCGGGGTTGGGAACCGGTTCGCCGTGCCAGTCGATAAAGGCGGCGGGGCGTTGCCCCCACTCCTCGCTCGGTACCGGCACCACCAGCGCCTGGGCGACAGCGGGATGATCCACCAGTCGCTGCTCGATGGTCTCGGGCTGGATGTTTTCGCCACCCGAGATAAAGAGGTTATCGAGCCGTCCTTCTACCAGCAGTTCCCCTGCCGCAGTGAACCTCCCCTTGTCGCGGGTATGAAACCAGCCCTCGTCATCGAGGGGTCGTTCCAGCTCGCCATCTCGGTAGTAACCGGCAAACAGGGTGGCACCGCGCACGCAGATCTCCTGCTCCCTGATGCACACCTCCCGTCCCGGTAGCGGGCGGCCGACCACACCGGCATTGCCGGGGACCGCGGTGCAGACCTGACTGCCCATCTCGGAGAGACCATAACTCACCTTGGGTTCGAGCCCCATGGCGCAGAGGCGGCTCACCAGCGGCTGCGGGATGGCGGCGCCACCGAGCAGTAGCTCACGAAGGCGGGTACGGGCGGGGTCAAAACCCTCTGCCAGCAGGCGCCAGAGCTGGGTTGGCACCAACGAGAGGTGAGTGATGGGCTGGCACTCCAGCCGCTCCTTGAGGGAGCGTTCACGTTGATCCAGCACCAGCGTGGCACCCGCCAGAAAGACCCGAAACAGGATGGCGTAGCCGCCGACATGGAACAGCGGCAGGGAGAGCAGCCAGCCGCAGGCCTCATCGAGGGGAATAAGGGTGGCAGAGCCGCGTGCCGAGGCCAGGTGGTTGCAGAGCCGGTGCACCACAGCTTTCGGCGTGCCGCTGGAGCCCGAGGTGAGGATCATGTTGTTGAGCTGGGTCGATTCCAGCTGCCACGCTTCCTCGCTTGCTGGCAGTTCGCGCGTGAAGTCGAGCTGCAAGGGCTGCCAGTTGCCTGCCGGGATCACCCCTGCCGACCAGAAGGCATCGGCATCGAGTTGCACTGCCAGCTCGCGCTGCTTTTCGAGAGGAAAGGCGGGGTTGAGCGGGCAGAACACCACGCCGCTGCGCACGCAGGCCCATGCCAGCAGCACATCTTCCAGCGCACCGCGCACCACTGCAGCCAGATGATCGCCACGACGCACTCCGGCTTGTTTCAGCTGTTGGCACAGGCTGTTGATGCGGGCATCGAGTTGGCGGTAACTGAGAGGCGAGGCGGTGTGGATGGCAATGCGGTTCGGGGCTGAGATTGCCCGGTGGCGTACCGGGCAAGGTGTCTGTTCGGGTGAACGGGAGGGGTCAATCACGGTAATACAGTTGCTCCAGTCGACTCAGGTCCGGTTTGCCATCTTCCCCCAGCAGGTTGCCCGCCATCCAGCGGCGGGTATCCAGCCCCGGCGCCTGTTCCGGTGCCCACTCGCCAGCCAGATGAAAGAGCTGGTTCAGGCCCAGATCCGATTCGAAGCAGGAGGAGATGATCACCTTGAGCCGAAGTTCGCGGGCGCGGGCGATCAGCGCTTCGCAGTTGGCGAGTGAACCGAGCAGGGTAGGCTTGAGCACCAGGGCGCGCAGTTGCGGGATCGGCTCCCACGGCTTGCCTTGTGCCAGCAGTTCGTCCAGCGCCACCGGCATGCCGGTGCGGTTGGCGACAAAGGCGATGTCGGCAAAGTCGGCGCAAGGGTCTTCCAGATACTCGATGCGATTCGGGTCGAGGTGGCCACAGAAGGTCCATGCCTCCTCGCGGGTCCAGCCCTGGTTGGCATCCAGCACCAGCTTGAGGGAGGGGAGACGATCGCACAGCAGGCGGATCAGCGCCAGCTCGTCACGCATCGGGTAGCGCGCCACCTTCAGCTTGGCCTTGCCGGGCGTGCGGTGCAGCCACTCTTTCCAGTTGCGCAGCAGCTCCTGGGGGGAGCCTTGAATGAGGGGATAGGGCTCCGGTAGCGGGTTGCTCTGCGCGGGCCATGTCCGGCGTGCGCAGTCGAGGCCAAATTGCACCGACGGCAGCACAGGATTCGGGGTGTCACCGGCGGCCAGGGCCGCCAGCGTGGCAAGGGCTTCTGCCTCTGCCTGTTGCAGACTCTCTTTCGAGAAGCCGGGCAGGGGGGCAATTTCCCCCCAGCCGTCGTTGATGCGCAGCAACAGCCCCTCTCGCGCCACCTCCACCTTGCCGTGAAAGGTCAGTGGCTGGGTAAAAGGCAGTTGATAGCGATACAGGGCTAGTGTCATCAGGGGTTCCGCTTGTATTTGGAGAAGTCGGGGCGACGCTTTTCGTTGAAGGCGTTACGGCCTTCCTGACCCTCTTCGGTCATGTAGAACAGCATGGTGGCATTGCCAGCCAGCTCCTGCAACCCTGCCTGACCATCACAGTCGGCATTGAGGGCCGCTTTCAGGCAGCGCAGCGCCATCGGGCTGTTCTGCAGCATCTCGCGGCACCAGCGCACGGTTTCGCGCTCCAGATCCGCCAACGGCACGACAGTGTTGACCAGACCCATGTCGAGGGCTTGGCTCGCATCGTACATGCGGCAGAGGAACCAGATTTCGCGGGCCTTCTTCTGGCCGACGATGCGAGCCATGTAGGAAGCACCCCAGCCGCCGTCGAAAGAGCCGACTTTCGGACCGGTCTGGCCAAACTGGGCGTTGTCGGCGGCGATGGTCAGGTCACACATCATGTGCAGCACGTGGCCGCCACCGACCGCGTAACCGGCCACCATGGCAACCACAGGTTTCGGGCAGGTGCGGATGTCGCGCTGGAAGTCGAGCACGTTGAGGTGGTGAGTCCCCTCGTCATCCCGGTATCCACCGTAGTCGCCACGGATCTTCTGGTCGCCGCCGGCGCAGAAGGCTTTCTCGCCAAAACCGGTCAGGATGATGGTGCCGATATGATCGTCATAACGGGCATCGGCCAGCGCTTGCAGCATCTCTTTGACGGTGCGGGGACGGAAGGCGTTGCGCACCTGGGGACGGTTGATGGTGATCTTGGCAATGCCATCGTTGGACTTGTGATAGAGGATGTCCTCGTAACCGGCGGAGCAATCCTGCCACTCAACAGGAGCGTACAGTTCCGCTTCCGTCATTGCTTCAATCATGGTTTTTTCCTTCTGATCTGGGAGAGTGCAGTTGAGCACCGAGTTGAACACTAAGTTGAGCAATCCCGGCATGTTGAACAGGTGCATACAGTTCAGCTTCCGTCATTGCTTCAATCATGACTCGTCTCTTCTTGTTGGTTGACCCACTCCGCGAGGAGTCGGGCAAAGTGATCGGGCTGATGGGCGTGCAGATTATGGCCGCCATCCAGCACCAAGTGGTTGATTCTGCGATGCTGGTTCGCCAGCTGGCAAGCCAGCTGATGGAATTTGTGATCCCGCTTGCCACTCACATAAGTAACCGGCAGCTGGCTCGCCATGAGCCAGGGGGCGAGATCCGGCTGTTTGCCGAGCGAAGTGGCGCGCAGCATGGTGGCGATGCCCTGACCGTCGTTGCCAAGGCGTTTGGCGATCTGACGGGCGCGGGCCGCATCGTCAAGATCGGCAAACACCCCTTGCCGATACCAGTCTGTCAGCACGTCAGCCAGGGGCTCGCGCTCGAAACGCTGCGCCCAGCGTTCATCATGCTGGATGCGGGCGGTCCGTTCACCGGCTGGTAGCCCCGGATGGCAGTTCTCCAGCAGCAGCCCCCGTAGCCCGGCGGGCTCGCGGCTGGCGTGATAGAGGGCCAGTCGCCCCCCCAGCGAGTAACCCGCCAGCAGATAGCGTTCAATATTGCGGCTGGCCAGCTCGGCGACCAGCCACTGGTGGCTCTGCTCAAAGTCGCTGACGGTGAGAGCGCGATGCTGGCCGTGACCCGGCAGATCGAGGGCAATGCAGTGGATGGCGGGCAGCCGGTCGATGACCGGTTGCCAGTCGCCGCTATCCCCCAGCAGACCGTGCAGCAGCACCAGCGGTACATTTGCATCCTTATTTGCCACGGATGGCAGCCCCCAGCGCCTTGAGATCATCGGCCACCTGCTCGCTCGGTACCCGGATCTCGATCAAGGTAACGCCATGTTGGAGGGCAGCGCGGTAATCCTGTTCGAACTCGGGCAGGGTGGTCGGCGCCCGATAGGCGAGACCAAACATGGCGGCAGCATGTTCAAAACTGAGGCCGTGGGGCAGCCGGTAGTAGCTCTCCAGTAGCTCCCCTTCGGTGGGCACCGGCAACATACGAAAGATGCTGCCGCCATCGTTGTTGAGCAGGATCACCACCAGCGGTCGGCTCGCCTTGCTGAGCAGGGCGAGGCTGTTGAGATCGTGCAGGGCGCTGAGATCCCCAAGCAGCAGGGTGGTGGGATCATCACTGCCTGGCTCGAGCGATTGGGCAAACCCGTAGGCGGTGGAGATCAGGCCGTCGATGCCGGAGGCGCCACGGTTGGTCATCACCCGGCTCGGCCCCTTGCCCGTTTCGCCGAGCATATCCATCAGTCGGGCTGGCATGCTGTTGCCGACAAACAGTTGCCCTTCGATCAGGCGGTTGAGGCGATGGCAGACCCCAAGCTCGGAGAAGTGCTCGCAGGCAGCGGCGATCTGCTGGCTGGCGTTGTGTTGCAGCTCGGCCAATGTGTGCCAAGGGGCTTGTGTGGTGACCGGATGGGCCGCAGCAAAGGTGCTGGCACTGCAGAGCAGCCGGTTGCGCAGCCGGTAGTCGGGATCGAGCCGCGCCGGTTGCGGATCCACCAGCCAGTAATCCTGCCATGAATGCTGTTTGATGAACTGGCCGAGCCGCTTGGAGACAAGCCGCGCGCCAAATTGCAACAGCACCTCGGCGCGGCCCAGCTCGGCGATGAATTCAGAGTCGTTGAGTGCCATATCCATGTGGATGAGGTTGCGACTATCGAAGCGGACCTGGCTCTGCAGGTCCGCCAGCAGCGGCCAGCCGAGTTGCTCCGCCAGCGCGGCGGCGGTCTGTGCCTGCTTCGGGTCGGTAATGCGACCAGCCACAACGATGCCGCGCTGTTGCCGAAAGCTTTCCCATTCCGCCTGGGGTGGGCAGGTCGGCTCGCTTTGCTGCCACGGGCTCCAGGGCTTATGCGAGCCGAGCCAGTCACCGAGGGGGGCCAGATAGTCGGAGAAATCCTGATAGTGCTCGCCCGGATAGAGGGGCTCGGGGTACATGCAGTTGAAGTGCACCACTCCGGGAGTGAGTGCCTGTTTGGCCAGCGCCTGATCCACCGAACTCAGCACAAACGCCGCCGGAATGGTCGGGGTGGGGCTCGGCAGGTTCTGCTGATAGACGGGATAGCGGCCGAAGATCCCCTGCTGGTCGATCGCCTGATTGGCGCCGTTGTCGATAAGTTCGTGAGGACGATCGGCGGAGAGAATAATCAGCGGCACGCCGGTGAGCTGTGCTTCTGCCACGGCGGGCCAGAGGTTGGCTACCGCGGTACCCGACGTCATGATCACCGCCACCGGCCGCTTGCTCCCCTTGGCCAGCCCCAGCGCCATAAAGCCGAGACCGCGCTCGTCAAAGTGCAGGTGACGACGAAAGCCCTGATGGGCGGCGGCGGCCATGGTCAGCGGCGCGGAGCGGGAGCCGGGGGCCAGCGCGATGTCGCGCACCCCGAGGCGAAAGAGCTCCTCCAGCAAGAGGGAGGACCAGACGTGGTTGAAGGTGGCGTGCTGGCTCGAAAACAGGGGGCAGGCAAACTCTTCGCTGGCAGGCTCTTTACGGGTGGGCATAGGGGCTCTCGTAGCGTGAAAAGGGTGAATGACTATCCCAGCAGGGAGAGCACATTGGCGATCTTGTTGTCGAGTTCGGCCCACTCGGCGACAGGCTCGGAACCGGCGACAATACCGGCACCGGCAAACAGGGTGACGCTGCCCGGCTGAATGCGGGCGCTGCGAATGGCGACCGAGAACTCGGATGTCTCCCGGCTCAGCATGCCGCAGGCACCGGCGTACCAGCCCCGATCATAGGGCTCTAACTCGCGGATAAAGGCGAGCGCTGCCTCGCGCGGGGCACCACCCACCGCCGGAGTCGGGTGGAGGGCATCGAGCAGCTGCCAGTCGCAGACCCCGGGCTTGAGCTCGGCTTCGATATCGCACTTGAGGTGCTGCAGCAGCCGCAGTTTGAGAATGCGCGGTTCGGTCAGGGTGGCGTCGTGGGCCAGCGGTGCCAGTCGGCTGAGGATGTCGGCGTGGACCAGCCGGTTCTCCAGCCGGTTCTTGCTGTCGGCCAGCAGTTCGGCGGCCAGTTGGGCATCCACTTCTTCATCGCCGGAGCGGCGAATGGTGCCCGCCAGCGCCTCGGTAAAGAGGTGGCGATCTTCCCGGCGGTAGAGCCGCTCGGGGGAGCAGGCGATAAAAGCCTGCTCGGGGGAGAATTGAAAACCGAAGTGGAAGCAGTCCTGGGCATGGCGGGCCCACTGGTCGAGCATGGCCCAGGGATTGATATCCGCATCATGGTTCGGACTGGTCAGCAGGCTCTCCCGCGACAGCACCACCTTGGGAGTGTGGGCCTGAAAATCGGGGGCGGTGACGCGCTCCACCAGCGTCTGCCACTGGGCGGCGCCGGGGCAATCCTGTCGCTGCCAGGGCTGCTTTTGCAGGGCGGGCAGCGGAGCTTCCGGGTGCAGGGCATCGAGGGCGGCTTCGGCCGCCTGCAGTTCGGCCTCGAGATTGTCGTCATCCAGCCAGAGGTTGAGGCAGAGGCTGACGCACTCGCCACGGCGCACCAGCTCGATGCGGGGCAGCACGAAACGGCAGGGGCCAAACCCTTGCCAGCCGGATTGGGCCGGATCAAACGCCAGTCCGCCATAGTAGCGGGGGCTGTCGTCATGATGCTGGTTGGCTGTGTTAGTGCACACCTGCTTGATGGCGTGCGGCTCGGTCAGTTCATGGATGGCGCCCAGCGCGACATACTCGGGACGATCCTCTCCACGGGCCTGCCAGTAGATGCGGGGATAGAGGGTTTGCGCCGCGAGCCAGCCCAGAAAGGAGCGGATCTCGATGGCCACTCGCAACCGCACGAAGCCGCTGACGTTGCTGTGACGCAGGGCGTCCAGTTGTTGCTTGATATGGGTCTGAGCCAACATGGATTCTTTTCTGAGCCGGGTAGTAACGAGCGATCCGCTAGCAGGATGCCGTAGGTTTATGCCAAAGGGCGATGATTTCCTATATATTATCTGCCCATTCGTCCATGTAAATCGCCCGAGGGAGTTTCACTCTCCGGGGCCAAGTATACCCAAATCCGGTTCGATAACCCTTAACACGATCAATATCCGATTGTTTGGCCATCACAATATGACAAATACCTTCTCTGTTTGGTTGCTGGCGGCGCGTTTGCGAACACTGCCGCTCGCCTGCTCTTCCATCCTGCTGGGCTCGGGGCTGGCTGCCAGTCGTGGCGCCTTCGATGGCACCATCATGGCGCTCTCGCTGCTGACCGCCATCCTGCTGCAGATCCTCTCCAATCTGGCCAACGATTATGGCGATGCGGTTTCCGGCGCCGACAACGGTGAGCGGATCGGCCCGCAGCGGGCGGTGGTCTCCGGCCTCATCACCAAAAAGCAGATGTGCGTGGCGATGGGGCTGACCGCGCTGGCGGCGGTGGCCAGTGGCCTGCTGCTGCTGGGCTGTGCCTTCGGCGGCCAGTGGCTGCAGATTTTGGCATTTGTAGTGCTGGGTGGCGCGGCCATTGTCGCGGCGGTGACCTACACGGTCGGCAAGACTCCCTACGGCTATCGCGGGTTTGGCGATATCTCGGTGTTCTTATTCTTCGGTCTGTTGGGGGTGCTCGGCTCCTACTACCTCTTCACCAAGACGCTGGAGTGGGATCTGCTACTGCCCGCCACCGCCTGTGGCCTGCTGGCCACCGCCGTGCTCAATATCAACAATGTGCGCGACATCGAGACCGACGCCGCCAGCGGCAAGATCACCCTGGCGGTGCGCCTTGGCCGCAACCGCGCCATCGCTTATCACTGGGTACTGCTGGGGGCGGCGCTGCTGGCGACTATTGCCTTTATCCTGATTCAGCCCGCCAGTTTCTGGCCGTGGATCTTCCTGCCCGCCATGAAGCCCCTCAGCGATGCGGCCAAGACCCTGCGCGAAAGCTACGATGGCGAGGTGCTGACCGGTTCCCTCAAGAAGACAGCCATCAGCGCGTTTCTCTTCAGCCTGCTGCTCTCCATCGGGTTGGCGCTCTCCTGATGAGCGACCTGCTTGTTGTTATGTGAAACGGGCTCCCGAGGCGGGAGCCCTTTTTGTGTGCCGATGCGACGCGTTGGTACTGAATCAGTCAGACAGGAAGGCTGCCATGCGTGCATCACTCAAACAGAAAATCATTCAGGTATGCCAGCAAAAAATCGCCCAGAAGGGGGAGACGGTCGGGCTCTCCTTTTATGCTTTTTTTGCCAATCGCAATAACGATCCTGATTTGTTGATGGAGGCGGCGACCTGGTGGATCCAGACCCACAAGCTCGATCACTTTGAGAAGGCCAAGAAAATTCTCTTGTTGGTCGAGCAGGAGTGATAGTCGGCTGCCATGAAGCAGAGAGGGCTCCCAAGCGGGAGCCCTCTCTGTTGGTTAATGATGTTATCGACTAGCTGGCGCGAGCCACCCTGAGGGGGCGGCGGGAGAAGAGCAGGGTATCCAGCAGCCAGATGGCGACCATGGAGGCGCCCACCAGCGGGAAGGCGATCCCCAGCAGGATAAGCAGGGCGATGGCACCGCGCATCGGCGGGAGTTTGGCAGGCAGCGGCGGCGCGGCGAGACGGCCCTGCGGACGGCGGCACCACCAGATCCAGAGGCCGCTCACGGCGCTGGCCAGCACCATCAGACAGATGATCAGCATGGCGAGCTGATGGGGCCAGCCGTAGAGCTTGCCCATGTGCAGCATGACGCCGCTCTCCACCGTCTTGGCGACCGAGCCGTAATCCTGCCAGCGCACATCGGCCAGCACCTTGCCGCTGTATTGATCGATATGCAGGGTGGCGTCGTTGCGTGGATCGTCGGCAAACAGGGCGATGGTGTAGACGCCGGTATCACCGACCGGCGGGGTGATGCTGTAACCTGATTTGACCCCCCGCTCACTGGCGATCTCGACCACCCGTTGCAGCGCAATACGGTGGCTTGCCATCACCATTCCCTCGTGCTCGCCGTGGTTCATGGCGCCGTGATCGTGCCCCTCATCAACCGGCTGCGAGCTGGGCATGGGAGTGTTCTCCACCGCCCAGGGGACGGTCTGCTCGTGGGCCTGATTCAGGCTGCGGGCCAGCGGCGCCGATTTGGGCACCTCGTTCCACATGGCGGCGGGGAAGCGGTTCCAGACCGCAGCAAACTGATCGCCCCAGAAACCGGTCCAGGTCATGCCGCTCAACAGCAACAACAGCAGGAAACCGGCGCCCCAGAAGCCGACCACGGCGTGCAGATCCCGCCACCAGAGGCGGCCACGTTGGTTGACTCTGGGCCATAGGATGCCGCCTACCCCGGGCCCCTTGCGTGGCCACCAGAGATAGATGCCGCTGATGAGCAGCACTATCCCCCAGCCGGCAGCCAGCTCGATCAGCCGATCCCCCGTGGTGCCGAGCAGCAGCTCGGCGTGCAGAGAGCGGGCTACCGCTTGCAGATTCCACTTGTTATCCATGGTGCCGAGTAGGGCGCCGCTGGCGGGATCCATAAACAGGGTCAGTTCCTGTTCACCCCGATTGACGATGAACTGAGCGCTCAGGTCGGGAGCGGCAGGCGGCAGATATTTGCGCAGGCTGGCGTCCGGCATGGCCATCATCGCCTTGGCCAGCAGCTGGTCGGCACTCAGGGTCTGGCTGGCGGAGGTGACCTTCATCAGCTCTGGGTACATCAGGTTGTCGAGCTGGGGTTTGAACAGATAGACGATCCCGGTCAGTGACAGCAGGATCAGGAAAGGGGCGACAAAGAGACCGGCGTAGAAGTGCCAGCGCCAGATCCGTTGGTAATGGTTAGAATCCCTGCTTTTCATTGCCCGTCCTTGTTGAGAGTGTTCAAACGTTTCTGTAGGTGGAAGGTTTGTGGTGGCGCGGATAATAGCAGCAACGTTTCGTTAACTGCAATCACACATTTTGGCTATTCGTCTGACCATGCGAGACGATGCCGCCAGCGGGATATTCGCGACATAACCCGCTCGGGAAGGGCTGGAGGGAGACTGGATTTACCTGGACTTTTTCATATAAATTATTACGTTATGGTAACAATCAGATTTCGGATGCCAATGAAAAGAGGGACGCAAGGATGCAGCCGCACGGTCAATTCGAGATGGAACGCAGGGGACAGATGATGATCTGTCGGCCGAGCGGCCCCTTCAATCTGGCAGGCGCCATGGCCTATGAGGCGCGTTTTCATCACGAACTGGCCGGTCTGATGGATGGCCCCTGGGGGATTGTCGAGGTCGCGACCGAGTTCGAAGCGGCCGGGCCCGAGGTGCTGGCCCGTTTTCGTCGCCAGTTTGGCTGGTGTGCCGAGAGTGGCTGTCAGTTTCTGGCGGTGGTCCTGGCGGGGGGCTTCAAACGCTATCTGGCGGATAACATCTTCAAGGGATTGCCCTTTCGGGCGGTGCGTTACTTCGAGCAGGAGGCGGCCGCCATCCAGTGGCTGGGGGAGCAGCTCAACACCGCTCCCTGTGAACCTGCGAGCGCTTGACGACCCCGCATTTTGGCTGGCTCGGGTTTACTCCAGCTTGATAAACCACTTGTCCCGTTCGTCAACGCAGTCGGGCTCACCCATTTCGAATTCGCGGCAGATCAGCGGCCGTACCTCGTAGATACGGCACATCATGGTGTTGCGGTCGAGGGCGGCGCACCAGCCATCGTCCAGCCGGCGCATAACCGGTATCTCGCCATCCCGTTCCAGTACATAACGGTCCGGCACGCCGGTATCGGTAAAGAGCATCACTTCGAGGCGGCAGCAGCAGGCTTCGCAGTTCTGGCAGCTCACATCGGTTTGGATTGCTTGGGTCATGGTGCCTGTCTTGCCGCATGGCGGCATCGGAGATATGAAACAGGCGCCTGTCAGGCGCCTGTGGTCTGGCTAACGGCTTGCAAAGAACCTTAGCCCAGTTTGCGGGCGCGGTAGCTGCGACCCTTGATCTTGCCTTCCTGCAACCGCTTGAGGGCGGCGCTCGCCACGCTGCGCTTCACGGCGACGTAGGAGTACTGCTCGGAGATCTGGATCTTGCCCACATCGGCACCGGCAATGCCGCCTTCACCGGTCAGGGCGCCCAGAATGTCACCGGCCCGCACCTTGGTCTTGCGGCCTGCATCGATGGAGAGGGTCACCATCTGCGGGGCGATCGGCTTGATGTCGCGGCCGATGCTGTCGAGATCTCCCAGCGGCATCGGAGCCTGCTGGTACTCTTCGATAAAGTTGACGCGCTGGGCCTCGTTCGGCTGATAGAGACTCAGGGCCAGACCTTGCTGGCCGGCACGACCGGTACGGCCGATGCGGTGCACGTGCACTTCCGGATCATAGGTCAGCTCGTAGTTGATGACGGCGCCCAGCTCCTTGATGTCGAGGCCGCGGGCCGCCACGTCGGTGGCCACCAGAATGGTGGCGCTGCCGTTGGCAAAGCGCACCAGCACCTGATCCCGCTCGCGCTGTTCCAGATCGCCGTTCAATGCCAGCGCCGAGAAGCCCTTGGCAGCCAGATGGTCGGCCACGTCGTTACAGGCGCGCTTGGTGTTGCAGAACACCACGCAGGAGCTGGGTTGGTAGTGGCTCAGCAGCCAGGTGAGGGCATCGAGGCGCTGACCAAAGGGGACTTCGTAGAGCTTCTGTTCGATGGCGCTGCCTTCGTGCAGGGACTCGACGCTCACCTCGACCGGATTGCGCTGCACGCCACGGCTCATCTGGGCGATCCCTTCCGGATAGGTAGCGGAGAACAGCAGGGTCTGGCGGCGCTCGGGGGCATAGCTGATGACCCGGTTGATGTCTTCGCCAAAGCCCATGTCCAGCATGCGATCCGCTTCATCCAGCACCAGCGTTTCCAGGCTCGAGAGCTCCAGTGTGCCCTGCTCCAGATGCTTGAGAATGCGGCCCGGGGTGCCGACGGCGAT
Organism: Aeromonas aquatilis; assembly: GCF_054052405.1. Lineage (NCBI taxonomy): Bacteria > Pseudomonadati > Pseudomonadota > Gammaproteobacteria > Aeromonadales > Aeromonadaceae > Aeromonas > Aeromonas aquatilis. Next base: position 13,955 of record NZ_JBSTYP010000023.1, read on the forward strand.
GTGGGCGCCAAAGCTCAGGGTGGCGGATTGCGGTGCAGTCGGGGTGCCGCCGCACAGGGTCACCAGCTTGACGTTGGGCAGGGCGCGCGCCAGACGACGGATCTCGGTAGCCACCTGATCCGCCAGTTCGCGGGTCGGACAGAGCACCAACGCCTGTACGTCGACACGGTTGACGTTGAGGCGGGAGAGCAGGCCGAGGGCGAACGCAGCGGTCTTGCCGCTACCGGTTTTTGCCTTGGCGATCAGGTCTTTGCCTTCGAGCACCAGGGGCAGGCTCTGGGCCTGGATCGGGGTCATCTGCAGGTAACCCAGGCTGGTGAGGTTCTCTTGCAGGGCGGGGGAGAGATTGAGGCTGCTAAATTCGCTGTTGTTCACAAAAGGACTCTATTTCGGAGAAAACGGGGATGCGCGAGCGCTAAGGCCGCGCATCATACCAGAATGTGGCACCGGATGTGGCGGATTTTTGAACGGCTGACCAGCAGGCCGCAGGTTGGGTTCATTTGTTGCCAAACTGCGCACACTAATAACAGAAAATGCGATAAAGACTGTTTTTCAAACACGCACCCAATTATTTATCGCAGATAAACGTTTTCCGTTTTCAGTATTTCAATATAATGACTGGAAAATATTCTACGAGCAGCTGTAGTACCACATGGCGTGTTGCGAAAATGCTACTTTAATATTTTCAAAAAACATTAAAACGGCGCCATCATTGCCCAACATGATGTTTTAAAAGGATTTATGTTATCTGTGTTGTGTGATTAATATCAGCTCATTGCGTAATTAATTTAAAAACGTTTGTATCATCCTGCATCCATAATATTGCGCGGGATTGTGATGGCTATCTGATTTTTAAATGTGCAAATGTCTATGATGGCGCCGGTCAAAAATTACAATTTACTCAGGTGCTACAGGTATGGAATACGTTCACTTTGTGCTCGGACTGGTGATGGTCCTCGCTCTCTCTCTGCTGGCTAACCGCCACAACTGGAAACAGATCAAACTGCGTTATATCGGCCAACTGCTGGTGGTCGAACTGGCGCTGGCCTGGTTCATGCTGAACTCCGAAGTGGGTCTGGCCGTGGTGGGTGGCTTCGCGGCCGGTTTCACCAAGTTGATGGAGTTTGCCAAACAGGGTACCGACTTTGTGTTCGGTGGCCTGGTCAACGAAGGGGCCTTCTCCTTCTTCCTGATGGTGCTGATGCCCATCGTCTTCATCTCCGTGCTGATCGGTATCCTGCAGTACATCCGTCTGCTGCCGCTGGTGATCCGCGGTATTGGCACCGTGCTGGCCAAGATCAACGGCATGGGCAAGCTGGAGTCTTTCAACGCCATCAGCTCGATGATCGTCGGTCAGTCCGAGAACTTCATCGCCCTCAAGAACACCCTGCCGCACCTGAACGAGAAGCAGATGTACACCCTGGCTGCGACCGCGATGTCGACCGTCTCCATGTCCATCGTCGGTGCCTATATGCAGCTGATCGAGCCGCGTTACGTGGTCGCCGCGCTGGTGCTCAACATGTTCAGTACTTTCGTGGTGCTCTCTCTGATCAACCCGTACGAGCCGGATAACTCCGTGACCGACATCAAGGCCATTGCCGAAGGTGACGAGCACCACACGCCGAAGAAAGAGAACTTCTTCGAGATGCTGGGCGAGTACATCATGGCCGGTTTCTCCGTCGCTGTTATCGTTGCCGCCATGCTGGTGGGCTTCATCGCCCTGATCGCGCTGGTCAACTACCTGTTCGAGATGGCATTTGGCGTCAACTTCCAGTTCGTCATGGGCTACCTCTTCTACCCGATCGCCTGGATCCTGGGTATCCCGAGTGGTGAAGCGCTGCAAGCCGGCTCCATCATGGCGACCAAGCTGGTGACCAACGAGTTCGTGGCGATGATGGATCTGGGCAAGGTGGCTGCCGAACTCTCTCCGCGCACCGTCGGCATCCTCTCCATCTTCATGGTCTCCTTCGCCAACTTCAGCTCCATCGGCATCATCGCCGGTGCGGTAAAAGCGCTGAACGAAGAGAAGGGCAACATGGTTTCCCGCTTCGGTCTGAAGCTGGTCTACGGTTCTACCCTGGTCAGCCTGCTCTCTGCTGTTATCGCTGGCATCATGATCTGATCCTCTAGTGGTTCGCACCACTGCTTGGGCCCCTGACCTTGTCAGGGGCCTTTTTTGTTTCTGGCTTACAGGCGCCAGCCGCACCACCAGCCCGCCACCAGCAGGGTGAGGGTGCAAAAGCCGGTTTCGATGGCGCCGCCACTGCGCAGCGGCCAGCCCGGCAGGCGGTAACGGCGTTTGATGGGCCAGAAGAGCGGAATGCCCGCCGGGGTGAGCCAGTCCCCCAGCAGATGGCTGAGGTAGCCGACGATAAGCGCATCCTTGACCCCCATGGGCAGGGTGCCCGGCGGCAGGCTCTGGTTAAGCCCCCAGACGGCAGCCGCAACCGCCAGCAGACTGTGGGTGAAGCCACGATGGCCGAACAGCCGCGACAGAGGTTTCGAGAGCCACGGCAGGCGCTGCCCCAGCACCGATTTGGGGTGGTCGAGGTCGGGCAACAGGGCGCTGGCCAGCGCGGCAGGGATGGTCTGCCACAGGCTGGCATCGGCCAGTGCCGGAGTGAGCTGCAGTTTATGGGCGATCAGGGTGCAGGTAACGGAAAACAGCAGGTGCCCTTGGGCGGTCATGATGATTACGGCGTGGACAAGATGGCGGCGCATCTTACCAGCCTGACGGTTGTGGTCAGCTCTTATTTTAAAAATCAGGATGTTACGGCGAAAAAGCGCCCAGGTAGGGCGCCTTTAGGGTCTCTTTACAGCTTGCCTTTGATCAGCCACTTGTCGAGGGCGTTGGCGAAACGCTGTTTGTCAGCGGCATTGAAGGGGGCCGGACCGCCGGTCTGCACGCCGGCCGAGCGCAGCTCTTCCATAAAGTTGCGCATGCCGAGCCGCGCCTTGATGGTCTCGCGGGTGTAGATCTCGCCGCGGGGATTGAGCGCCTCGCCACCGGCATCGATAACCCAAGAGGCGAGGGGGATGTCGCCGGTGATCACCAGATCGCCGGGCTGAACCTGCTGGGCGATGACATGATCTGCCACATCGAATCCCTTTTCCACCTGCTGGGTTTTGATGAAAGGCGAGGGGGGCACTCGCAACCCCTGATTGGCCACCAGGGTGGTGACGACCTGGGCGCGGTGGGCGGCGCGGTAGAGGATCTCCTTGACCGGAATGGGGCAGGCATCGGCATCAACCCAGATGGGCATGGCATGGTTTCCTGTAGTGAAAGCGGATGTAAAACGAGAGCGGCCATGTTAACACAGGCCTCCCCTTCCCCGCGCGGGGCTGAGTCGGCACCGCCTTTGGTGTAAGCTGGGGCCAGCACATGAAACGAGAAGGAGACGAGATGGATCGGGTGCCCGGTGAAGTGATTTATGCCCTGACCCTGGATGGCAAGGGTGGCATGACGCCGCTGATGGCGGGAAGCGAAGTCTCGGCGGCGCATCCCGGCTGGCTGCATCTGGATTACGGCAATCCCGATTCGGCGCGCTGGCTGTTGCAGACCCCCTTGCTCAGCGAGGCGGCCAGGGAGTCGCTGCTCGGCCAGAGCAATCGTCCCAAGCTGGTGCGGATGGGGGAGACGGTGCTGCTGATCCTGCGTGGCATCAACCACAACAAGGATCACAGGCCCGAAGAGATGGTGGCGCTGCGTATCTTCATCACCCCGGATCTCATCATCAGCAGCCGTCGTCGTCCGCTGCTCTCCGAGCAGGATGTGTTCAACCAGCTCAAGCTGGGGGCGGCGCCAATACCCCGGCCGACTGGCTGGTGGAGATCTGCGATGCCCTGACCGATCGGGCGGGGGAGTTTGTCGAGGAGCTGCACGACAAGATCCTCGATCTGGAGGAGATGGTGCTGATGCGCGACATGCCCGCCAATGGCCGGCTGGCGCTGATCCGCAAGCAGCTCATCATGATCCGCCGCTACCTCTCCCCCCAGCGGGATCTGGTGGCACGGCTGGCCAACGAGAAGATCAGCTGGCTGGATGAGGATGATCGCCGCCGTCTGCTCGATATCGCCGACCGGCTGCGGCGCTGGCTCGATGACCTCGATGCCGGGGTGGCACGTACCGCCGTGCTGGCAGACGAGATCAACAATCTGATGGCAGAGGCGACCAACCGCCGCGCCTACCAGATGTCGGTGATGGCGCTGCTCTTTTTGCCTGCCAGCTTCCTGACCGGCCTGTTTGGCATCAACCTCGGCGGTATCCCCGGGGCCGAGAGCCCGACCGCCTTCTGGGTTTTCTGTGGATCCTTGGTGGCGCTGGCAAGCGGGCTGGCGATCTGGCTCAAGCACCGACGTTGGTGGTAAGGAGGCATAACCCATGTGGCAATCAATTGGCCTGACCCTGCTGCTGTTGCTGGGTCATACCCTGATCCGGCGGCTTATTCACAAGAGCCTGCTGGCACTCGGCCAGAGCAGGCAGGTGAGCGAGAACCGGGTGCTCTACGTGGCCCATGTGTTCCACTTCCTGCTCGGTTGCGCCACCTTGCTGGTGCTGGCCGGGGTATGGGGGCTCGACTTCTCCCGGCTGGTGGTGCTCGCGTCGTCCTTCTTCGCGGTACTGGGGGTCGCCATGGTGGCCCAGTGGTCGATCCTCTCCAACATCACCGCCAGCATCACCATCTTCTTCGCCTTCCCCTACAAGATTGGCGACCGGATCCGCATCCTCGACAAGGATGATTCGGTCACTGGCGTCATCACCGAGATTGGCCTCTTCTATGTGCGGGTGCGTGATGACAACGGCGATCTGGTCACCTATCCGGCCAACCTGATCCTGCAAAAACCGGTCAGGAAGCTGGAGGGCAAGGTGGCGGAACCGCTGCAACCGGAATAGACAGTAACCGGAATAAGAAAAAGGCTCCTCGGGAGCCTTTTTGCTGTGTGGCCGGTGCTGATCTAGCGTTCGAAGAAGCGGTAGAGGTGCTCCACCTGCATCGGGCAGTCGGCCACCAGATGCACATGTTCGCGGGCCTGATCGACGGTGCCGAAACTGACCGGGCAGCCGAGGGTGTCGGTCAGCTCGTAGAGGGCGCCATCCTTGCCTCTGAATTCGATGAGCCAGCCGGGAATGGCCACATCGTGGAGTATTTCGGCCTCTTGCAGGATCTGTTGCTGATAGAGCTTACGAAGTTCACTGACTGTCATGATGCTCTCCTGTGGGGAATATCCAGCTCCAGTCTATGCCTGCTCTTTATATGCGGCAACAGTGGTGCGGTAACTGCGGGTCGGCAACAGAAAGGCGGCAACGGGATCATCCCCGCAGGCACTGCCAGGCCCAGCGGATACGGATAAAGGTCTCGGCATTGCCGCCCCGATCCGGATGGTGTTGCAGTGCCAGCTCCCGCCAGCGGCGGCGGATCGCCTCCTGACTCGCCCCCTCATTCAACTCGAACAGGGTTAGCGCCTCGGCTTTGTGCCCCTCACTGTCATAGGCGCGCCAGAAGCGGTTGAGCAGGGCCTCCACTTCGGCACGGTCGGTCTGCCAGAACACCTGCCAGTCGAGATAGTAGCTGCGCAGCGCCTCGCCCCGTTCGAGTGCACTCCCCGCATCAGCATTGGAAGCAAGCGGTTCGAGGCGAATATCCAGGGTGCTGATCACCAGCCACCAACCCTCTTGCCAGAGATCGGCCTGCAACTGGTAGAGGGCGTTCATGATCAGGAAGTTGACCCGAAACAGCTGGATCTGCTCGTCGTCGGCCAGCCGGGGGATCGCTCCCTGCTGGCGCAGAGCAGCCATCAGTTCATGCACCTTGTAGCTGCCCGCCGCCTGCTGCAGCAGCACCAGCAGCGGGGCGATCAGCGGGTTGGCGCTCTGGTCGCTCATGGGGTGCGATTCCTCCGGATGAGAGCTGTGGTGACTGCTGGGGCCACCGTACAGGCGAGGGGGTGATGAGTCAGAGTGACATCTGCCAGAGGTCGGAGCAAGACGCAGTGGCCCGCGCGGTGCAGAAAAAGACCGCCAGCAGGCGGTCATGTCATTTCATGTGGCCGGATTAGATGGGGCTCTCCTTGTGGAGCTCGCCGACACAGTCGGCCAGCGCCAGTACCAGTGCGGAGCGCACCATCTGATCGAGCCGGTTGAGCTGCATCTAATCCTCTTCGTTGGCAGGGGGCTCCAGCTTCATCATGCCGCCCTGATTGACCCCGTGCAGGCGGTCGAGCAGATCGCGGATCGGCTTGTCGCTGAAGCGGTAATCCTTGGGGTCGCGCACCAGAAAGTCGCGGATCTTGATATAGGCTTCGATATCCTGGTAGCGCTCGAGGGAGATGAGGCCGAGGGCGAAGATGAGCTTGAGGCGTACCTCCAGCTGGCCGAGGGGACCGCTCTGGTTGAGCAGGGGTTCGATGGCGTATTTGACGGCATACTCCTCCTGACGAAAGGCGCGTCGCATCAGGGAGTCGACCGCTTCTTCCAGGATGGTCACGGCTTCGAGAAAGAAGCCGCGAGGGCCATCCTGCTCGTTCAGTCGTTCCAGTACTTCATCTTCCTGGTGTGTGGTCATAGGTGCATTGGGTCCGGCTGACAAAGGAGAGAGTCAACCTCTCTCCCGGTTTTTATCATATGGGGCGTATTTCCTTGTGATTCAATCAATTGGAGCATCCGGTCATGCGCCGCCAGCAGGGTCATTACAGGGTTTCGTAACGGGCGACGATGAGGGCTCTTTTGCGGCTGTTCGATGGGGGGAAATGCAGGGTGTGATTGCGCTGCTGATGTTCGGGGCGCTTGCAGTGCAGTGCTGGTAGCAGATAAAAACAAACCGCCAGCAGGCGGTTTGTCGGTTTTGGCGATCTGGCCCCAGTCGGGGGCTGCGGCTTAGTAGAAACCCGCATCCTCGGGGGAGGGGCGGGTCTTGAAGCGGCGATGGAGCCACATGTACTGCTCCGGCGCCTTGCGCACGGCGGCTTCAATCTCGCGATTGGCGCGGGCGGCATCGACCATGTCATCTCCGTTCGGGTAGTCGGCAAGGGGCGCGCCGATATGCAGGGTGTAACCCTCGCTGGTGCGGATGTTGTAGCAGGGCAGGGTGATGGTGTTCTTCACCCGCGCCAGCGTGGCGGTGCCGGTGATGGTGGCCGCCTGCTCCACCGCGAAGTAGGGCACGAACACGCTGGCGTGGCTGCCGTAGTCGTGATCCGGCGCGTACCAGAGGGCGTCGCCGTTGCGCAGCGCCTTGATCATCCCCTTCACATCCATCCGGTCCACCAGATATTTGTTGGAGGCACAGCGCCCGTGGTACTGGGCATACTCCAGCACCGGGTTGGTGTTGGGGCGATAGACCCCCACGCCGGGGCGAACCAGACCGAAACAGCGGGCGTTGAGTTCAAGCGTCAGGAAGTGGCAGGAGAGCAGCAGCATGCCCTGACCTTTTTCCATGGCGGCGATGACGTGCTCTTCCCCTTCCACCTTCATAAGGTTGCGCATCCGCCAGTCTGGCCAGAACCAGGCGATCCCCACCTCGAACACGGCGCAGCCCACGCTCTCGAAGTTTGCTTTAAGCAGTTTCTCCCGCTCATCCCGGCTCAGCTCGGGCATCGCCAGCTCCAGATTGCGACGGGCAATCTTGACCCGGGACTTCAATATCCTGGCGGCGAGGCGACCGAGCTGACGGCCCAGCCACATCTGGCTGCGCCATGGCAGCAGAGTCAGCAGCCAGAGCAGGCCGAGGCCAAACCAGCTGGCCCAGTAACGGGGATGAAACAGGCGGGGCTCCAGGCGGGGAGCGTTGTCATGGGCCATGGCTAATCTCTTGTTCGCAAACACAATCGGGGGATTCTAGCCGAAAAGGGGGGGCGGGGGCGAATGGCTGTGTGCTGGTCAGAGGGGTAGCCTGCGTCCGGTTAGCGTGACAGCGGCGGCAACTGCGATCGGCTTTTTCTACACCGGATAAAAGAGTGTGATAAAATCGCCCGCTGATTTTTCAGGTTTTGAGAGTCGATACAGATGAAGATCACCCTGCCCGATTTTGAAAAAGCCCGCGTTCTGGTCGTTGGCGATGTCATGTTGGACCGTTACTGGCATGGCCCCACCGGCCGGATCTCCCCCGAGGCGCCGGTGCCCGTGGTCAAGGTTGAACACATTGAGGAGCGTCCTGGTGGCGCGGCCAACGTGGCCCTCAACTCCGCCGCCCTTGGCGCTCACGCCGTGCTGCTTGGCCTGACCGGTCAGGACGAGGCTGCCGATGCTTTGGCTGGCCAGATGGCTGGCGTCAAGGTGGCCTGTGATTTCGTTCGTCTGGCCGACTTCCCGACTATCACCAAGCTGCGGGTGCTGTCACGCAACCAGCAGCTGCTGCGTCTGGACTTTGAAGAGCCCTTCCACTCCGTCGATGCCACCCTGCTGATGAGTAAGGTCGAGCAGGCGCTGCCGAACAGCGACGTGATGATCCTCTCCGACTACGGCAAGGGTGCGCTGAACGACGTGCCCGGCATGATCCAGCGGGCCCGCGCCGCCGGTATTCCGGTGCTGGTCGATCCCAAGGGCAGCGACTTCGAGAAGTACCGCGGTGCCACCCTGCTGACCCCCAACATGTCCGAGTTCGAGGCCGTGGTGGGCAAGGTGAAGAGCGAAGAGGAGCTGGTCGCCAAGGGGCTGGATCTGGTCAAACGCTTCGAGCTGGATGCCCTGCTGGTCACCCGTTCCGAGAACGGCATGACCCTGATCCGCGAAGGTCAGCCCGAGCTGCATCTGCCGGCTCAGGCCCACGAGGTTTACGATGTGACCGGTGCCGGTGATACCGTGATCTCCACTCTGGCTACCTCACTGGCGGCAGGCAAGAGCCTGGATGAAGCCTGTGCGCTGGCCAATACCGCAGCCGGTATCGTGGTCGGCAAGCTGGGTACCTCTACCGTCAGCCCGGTCGAGCTGGCCAACGCCCTCTATACCGAGCAGGAGACCGGCTTCGGCGTCATGTCCGAAGCCCAGCTGAAAGTGGCGGTTCGTGCCGCCCGTTTGCGTGGCGAGAAGGTGGTGATGACCAACGGCTGCTTCGACATCCTGCACGCCGGCCATGTCTCCTATCTGGCCAACGCGGGCAAGCTGGGGGATCGCCTGATCGTGGCGGTCAACACCGACGAGTCGGTTCGCCGTCTGAAAGGGCCGGGTCGTCCGGTCAACCCGACCGAGCGCCGCATGGCGGTGCTGGCTGCGCTGGGCGCGGTGGATTGGGTGGTACCGTTCGGTGAAGATACCCCGCAGCGGCTGATCGCCGAGATCCTGCCGGATCTGCTGGTCAAGGGCGGTGACTACAAGCCGGAGGATATCGCCGGTTACGCCGAGGTGACCGCCAACGGCGGCGAGGTGCGCGTGCTCAACTTCGAGGATGGCTGCTCCACCACCGATATCATCAAGACGATTCGCGAGCGCAGCTAACTGCTCCACTGGCCCCGTAATCTGGCGGGGCTCACTATCGGCGGCTGCAAGCCGACAGAAATACGGATAACAAAAAGGCGACCTTGCGGTCGCCTTTTTCATGTCCGATAGCGGCTATCAGCCTTTGGCTTTTGCCGTGGCAGGCATCAGACCCTGGTTTACTTCCACCAGATCCTGCGCCTCCAGCACACCGGCAGCCTGTTTCAGGCTCAGGATATTGAGGATGTAGTTGTAACGGGCAGCAGAGAGTTTCTGCTTGGCATCGTACAGCTTGCGGGTGGAGTCCAGCACGTCGACGATGGTACGGGTACCCACTTCATAACCTGCTTCGGTCGCCTTCAGGGCGCTGTCGGCGGAGATGACGGATTGGCTATAGGCACGAACCGAGCCGATGCTGGCGTTCACGTTGTTGTAGGAGGAGCGCACTGTGCTCTGTACCGAGCGGAAGTTCTTCTCCAGCAGCTCGCTGGCGGCTACGTAGTTGAATTGGGCCTGCTTCACCTTGGAGCTGGTGGCGCCACCGCTGTAGATGGGCAGCTTGAAGGTCAAACCGATGTTGCCTTGAGAGTTTTCACTGCTCATGCCCGGCGTGTCGTTCTTGTAATCGGTATTGCTGGTCTGCAAACCGGCTCCCAGATCCAGGGTTGGCTCATGACCGGTCTTCTGCAGATCGATCTGCTCCTTGGCAATGTCCTTGCTGATGCGAGCACTGTGCAGTTGCAGGTTCTTGTCCAACGCCAGTTCCAGCCACTTGTCGGAGCCGAAGGCTGTCTTCTGCGGGCTGAAACGCTCGGTGTTGAGCACGTCCAGATTGCGATGATCGACGCCAGTCAACTCACGCAGCGTCTCATAGCTGTTGTCCAGCGCGTTCTCGGCGTTGATCTCGTCGGCCAGCGCCTGGTCACGGGACGCTTCCGCTTCATGAACGTCGGTGATGGCGGTCAGGCCCACCTCAAAACGCTGCTGGGTTTGTTCCAGCTGACGCTCTACCGCAACCTTGTTGGCACGGACGAACTCCAGGGTATCCATCGCCTTGAGCACGTTGAAATAGGCGGTGGCGCTGCGCACCATCAGGTTCTGGATCTCGAGGTTGTAGGCAACGTCATTCTGGGTTGCGCTCTTCTCGGAGATATCCAGGTTGATCCAGTTGCTGCGACGATAGATGGACTGATCCAGCGAGAGGTTGCCGCTGGCAGTGGTGCCAGTCTGGGTGTCCCCCTTGTTCTGCAGGTAGTTCAGGCCTGCCCCCAGGTTGATCTGGGGCAGCAGGGCGGCGCGGGATTCATTGATCTTCTCGAAGGCCTGGTCGCGAATGGCTTTGGACTGCAGCAACTGCGGGTCTTTGATCTGGGCTTGCTGGTAGATGTCGAGCAGGTTTTCGGCATGGGCACCGGCACTGACGCCCAGCAATACCATGACGGACAAAAGAGTTCTTTTCATAGATCGTTTTAACCTTATGTAGTAACCCAAAACGGTTGCTGGAGAGGGCAAATATTGTCACCGACCAAGCTTGATTGCAGCTTAATCACTCTACTATAAGCAAAATTTAATGCTAAGAGTCTCAGGTCCGGTGACGGGAACGTCAAGAACCGGACGCAGTTTTCTCCCCGCGCGCCTAGCCAAATGGTCTGTGGCTGCTAAAATCCACCCCTCATTGCCATGGTACGCCGAGTGAATGAACGTTCATTCATGTTCCTCGGATTTTATGGTCAAACTGATACAAGTCAAGCTGACGGGAGTCCAGGATGTCGCAGCAACCCTTGCCACAAGATCGGCATTACGCCGCCGATGATGTGAAAATCATCGAAAAATCAGCTGGATATAACGGCTTCTTCAAGGTGAATGTCTATCGTCTGCAGCATCGGTTATTTGCAGGCGGCTGGAATCAGCCCATTGTGCGCGAGCTGTTCGAGCGGGGCCATGCTGCCGCGCTGCTGCCCTATGATCCGGTGCGCGACCAGATCGTGCTGGTGGAACAGTTCCGTATCGGCGCCATGGAGACCTGTCCGACCCCCTGGCTGCTGGAGCTGGTGGCCGGCATTATCGACGAAGGGGAGACCGCCGAGGCGGTGGTGCGCCGCGAAGCGGTGGAAGAGGCCGGGATCGAGGTGGCCCGCTGCGAGCATGCCATCAGCTATCTGGTGAGCCCGGGCGGCAGCACCGAGCGGATCGAGGTCTTTGTGGGCGAGGTGGATGCCAGCAAGGCCGAGGGACTGCACGGTCTGGCCGACGAAGGCGAAGATATCCGGGTCCACGTGGTGAGCCGCGAGCAGGCCTACGCCTGGCTCAAAGAGGGACGCATCGACAATGCGGCCTCGGTCATCGCCCTGCAGTGGTTGGCCCTCAATCATGGCGAGCTGCGTGCCCGTTGGCTGGCGGATCGCTGAGGTGGCGCTGACCCTGCAACAGAGCAGGCGCTATGTGCCCGATCTGATGTCCTTGCAGCGTACCTGCGAGGTCAACTACTCACGGGTGTTGATTGATGGAGTTTTGCGATGCCGTTAGTTCAATCCCGGACCAAACGTTATGTGCCTGATCTGATGTCTTTGCAGCGTACCTGCGAGGTCAACTACATGGCATTGATGAAACTGCTGCCGCCTGATGGGGAAGTCGGTGCCGAGCGCCGCTATCGGGTCGGCAACGATCTGCAGTTCCAGCTCACCATCATTGGCGAGAGTCGCTTCACCAATCAGGTGATCCTGAGCCAGCACAACCCCGAATTGCCCGAATATTTACAAGCTCAGATAGAGATTCGTTTGTATCATGATGTGCGGATGGCGGAAGTGTGTGCAGCGCAACAGATTTCCCGTTTGCAACCACGTTATGATTATCCCAATAAAAAGATGCACCAGCGGGACGAAAAGGAGCAGGTAAATCTGTTTCTGGCCGAATGGCTAAAATTTTGTCTCAGACATGGTACCAGCCCGATCAATATCTCCAGTTGAACAAATAAAAAGAAGCGTGATTTTGGAAACAGAGCTCCCCCAGGCGCAGGACGGCAGTGTGCGCCTGTTGCAAATTACCGACACCCACCTCTTCGCGAGTGCCGAAGGACGGCTGTTGGCTGTGCGCACCGCAGAGAGTCTGGCCGCCGTGCTGGAACAGGTGCAGGCCAATGAACACCCCTACGAGGTGATTCTGGCGACCGGCGATCTGTCGCAGGATCACAGCCCGGAATCCTATCAGCGTTTCGCCTCCATGATGGCGCCCCTTGGCCGCCCCATCTACTGGCTGCCGGGCAATCACGATGACAGCCCGCTGATGACCGAATATCTCCATGCCGCCGGGATCAGCGAAGCCAAGCAGCTGGTGGGTGACCACTGGCAGGTGATCTTGCTCGATACCCAGGTGCGCGGCAAACCCCACGGCATGATTGGCGATCACCAGCTGGCCGCCCTCGACCGCGCCCTGCGCCAATATCCTGATCGCCATGCCCTTATCACCCTGCACCATCAGGCGGTGCCGGTGGGCTGCGCCTGGCTGGATCAGCACAATCTCAAGAATGCCGATGACCTGTTCGCCGTGCTCGCTCGTCATCCGCAGCAGAAGACCATCCTGTTCGGCCACGTTCATCAGGAGTTTGACGAGGTGCACCGCGGAGTGCGGCTGATTGCCAGCCCATCGACCTGCATTCAGTTCAAGCCGCTATCCGACGGCTTCGCGCTGGACGAATCTGGCCCGGGCTGGCGCTATCTCACCCTCTATCCGGATGGGCGGGTGGCCAGCGAGGTGTGGCGCCTGCCGGTGGGGCAGTTTGTGCCCGACCCCAACGCCACCGGTTATTGAGGAGAGCATTGCATGAAGTCGGTTCTCCTTTATCTGCACGGTTTCAACTCCTCACCGGGCTCCGCCAAGGCGCAGCAGATGGCTGCCTGGGTGGCCGCCAACCGGCCCGACATCGAAGTGATCATTCCGGCTCAGCCCAATACGCCAGCGGCGGCCTGGGCGGCCATCGAGCAGACCATTGCCGATCTGCAGCGTCGTTATGGTAGTGAATACAAGCTCGGCGGCGTGGGCAGCTCCCTCGGCGGCTTTATGGCGACCCGGGTGAGCGAGCAGTACGGCTGCCGCGCAGCGCTGATAAATCCGGCGGTGCGCCCGCACGAGCTGCTCTGTGACTACCTCGGCCCCCAGACCAACCCCTACACGGGGGAGCAGTATCAGCTGTTGCCTGAACACATGGACGAGCTGCGGGCGTTGGCTGTGCCAGTGGCTGCCCCCGAGCGACTCTGGGTGCTGCAACAGCAGGGGGATGAAGTGCTCGACTATCGCAAGGCGCTGGACGAGTACCGCTTTGCCCGTCTCTCGCTGGAGTGTGGCGGCAACCACGCCTTTGTCGCGTTCGAGCGCTACCCCGCCCAGATCATCCGTTTCCTCGGGTTATAGTCAGGTTTGAGTCAATAAGGGCGGTCTCGCCCTGCTTGTTCTTCTCCAGATCAAGCTTTCGGTGCGGGGAGTTTGTTCTACCCCCGCCTAGCAGTTAAGATTCCCTCCAAACGTCAATTCGCAAGGCCCTCCATGTCTACTCAATACAATGCGGATGCCATTGAGGTCCTCAATGGCCTTGAACCGGTGCGTCGCCGCCCCGGCATGTATACCGACACCACCCGGCCCAATCACCTCGGCCAGGAGGTCATCGACAACAGCGTCGATGAAGCGCTGGCAGGTCACGCCCGTACCCTGGAGGTGACCCTGTATGAAGACCAGTCCCTCGAAGTGATCGACGACGGCCGCGGCATGCCGGTCGATATCCACCCGGAAGAGGGTGTCAGCGGGGTGGAGCTGATCCTCTGCAAGCTGCACGCGGGCGGCAAATTCTCCAACAAGAACTACCAGTTCTCCGGCGGTCTGCATGGGGTGGGTATTTCGGTAGTAAACGCCCTCTCCGATCGGGTCGAGGTGACGGTGCGTCGCGACGGTCAGGTCTATGACATCGCCTTCGAGCGCGGCGAGAAGGTGCAGGAGCTGACCATCACCGGCACCTGCGGCCGTCGCAACACCGGCACCCGGGTGCGCTTCTGGCCAGAGGCGAGCTACTTCGATTCGCCCAAATTCTCGGTCACCAAGCTGGAGCACCTGCTCAAAGCCAAGGCCGTACTCTGCCCCGGCCTCACCATCAAGTTCCTCGACAAGAACACCGGCATCAAGCTGGAGTGGTGCTACGAAGATGGCCTCAAGGATTATCTGGTCGACGCGGTCAAGCAGTTCACCTGCCTGCCGGAGCAGCCCTTTATCGGCTCGTTCAGCTCCGAACAGTCGGCGGTGGACTGGGCGCTCTGCTGGCTGCCGGAAGGGGGCGAATGCCTCGCCGAATCCTATGTGAACCTCATTCCCACCGCGCAGGGCGGCACCCACGTCAACGGTCTGCGTCAGGGGCTGCTCGACGCCATGCGCGAGTTCTGCGAGTTCCGCAACCTGCTGCCGCGTGGGGTCAAGCTGACCCCGGAAGATATCTGGGATCGCTGCGCCTACATCCTCTCCATCAAGATGCAGGATCCGCAGTTCGCCGGTCAGACCAAGGAGCGCCTCTCCTCCCGTCAGAGCTCGGCGTTCGTCTCCGGCGTGGTGAAGGATGCTTTCAGCCTCTATCTGAACAGCAACACCGAGCTGGCGGAGCAGATCGCCGAGCTCTGTATCTCCAGCGCCCAGCGCCGGATGCGTGCCGCCAAGACGGTGGTGCGCAAGAAGATAACGCAAGGCCCGGCGCTGCCCGGCAAGCTGACCGACTGTGGCTGCGCCGATCCCATGCAGGGGGAGCTGTTCCTGGTGGAGGGTGACTCCGCGGGCGGCAGTGCCAAGCAGGCGCGGGATCGCGAGTTTCAGGCCATCATGCCGCTGCGCGGAAAGATCCTGAACACCTGGGAGGTGGAGGCCGGTCAGGTGCTCGCCTCGCAGGAGGTGCACGATATTTCCGTGGCCATCGGTCTTGACCCCGACTCCGACGATCTCTCCGGTCTGCGCTACGGCAAGGTGTGCATCCTCGCGGATGCGGACTCGGACGGTCTGCACATCGC
Organism: Aeromonas aquatilis; assembly: GCF_054052405.1. Taxonomy (NCBI): domain Bacteria; kingdom Pseudomonadati; phylum Pseudomonadota; class Gammaproteobacteria; order Aeromonadales; family Aeromonadaceae; genus Aeromonas; species Aeromonas aquatilis. Next base: position 29,399 of record NZ_JBSTYP010000023.1, read on the forward strand.
CACCCTGCTCTGCGCCCTGTTTGTGAAGCATTTCCGCACGCTGGTGGAGAAGGGCCACGTCTATGTGGCCATGCCGCCCCTCTACCGGATCGATATCGGTAAAGAGGTCTACTACGCCCTCGACGAGGACGAGAAGAACGGCGTGCTGCAGCGGGTCGAGGCCGAGAAGAAGAAGGGTAAGGTGATGGTGACCCGATTCAAGGGCCTGGGTGAGATGAACCCGAAACAGCTGCGGGAAACCACCATGGATCCCAACACCCGTCGTCTGGTGCAGCTCACCATGGATCCGGCAGGGGAGAGTGAAGGGGATGCGGCTGACGAGACCCTGCAGCTGATGGACATGCTGCTGGCCAAGAAGCGGGCGAGCGATCGCCGCGAATGGCTGGAAGAGAAGGGCAACCTCGCCATCATCTAAGCCGGTCAAGTGCGTGACCTGAATGGCAGGAAGAGCCGTTAACTCTCGCGTGTGCGGCCCATATACAAGGAGACAGGATGATAGCCAATACTCCCGAGCCCCCTTACTACGCAGTGATTTTTACCTCTCTGCGAACTGACGAGGATGCAGGTTACGGCGCGATGGCCGAACGGATGGTCGAGCTGGCTCAGCGACAGAGCGGCTTTCTTGGTATGGAGTCAGCGCGTGACGGAGTGGGTATCACGGTTTCCTACTGGCGCGATCTCGAGTCCATTCGCCACTGGAAGGCAGAGCTGGAGCACAAAGAGGCCCAGCGGCTCGGGCGCGAGAAGTGGTATAGCGCTTTCAAGACACGCATTGCACGGGTAGAGCGCGATTACGGCCTGTAAGGTGCTCGCCCCTCGATTTTTTGCGGCCAAGGCCGCGACCCAAATAATGAAGAGAACTATCACATGAGTGATGCTATCGAGCTCAGTCTGGACGGGGTAGAGCGCCAGCCAATGCGCACCTTTACCGAACAGGCTTACTTGAACTACTCCATGTACGTCATCATGGATCGGGCCCTGCCGCATATCGGCGACGGCCTCAAACCGGTGCAGCGGCGCATCATCTACGCCATGAGCGAGCTGGGTCTGTCGGCCCTCTCCAAGCACAAGAAATCCGCCCGTACCGTGGGTGACGTGCTGGGTAAGTACCACCCCCACGGCGACAGCGCCTGTTATGAGGCCATGGTGCTGATGGCCCAGCCCTTCTCCTACCGCTACCCGTTGGTGGACGGTCAGGGTAACTGGGGTGCGCCGGACGATCCCAAATCCTTCGCTGCCATGCGTTATACCGAAGCTCGCCTGTCGCGCTTCTCCGAGCTGCTGCTCTCCGAGCTGGGTCAGGGCACGGTGGAGTGGACGCCGAACTTCGACGGCACAATGAAAGAGCCAGTGGTGCTGCCCGCCCGCCTGCCGCACATCCTGCTCAACGGGGTGACCGGTATCGCGGTGGGCATGGCGACCGATATTCCGCCCCACAACGCGCGGGAAGTGGCCTACGCCTGTGCCGAGCTGCTCGACAACCCCAATGCGGGGCTCGATGCATTGATGGCGCACATTCAGGGGCCGGATTATCCGACCAACGCCGAGATCATCACCCCGCGCGACGATATCCGCAAAATCTACGAGACCGGCAAGGGCTCCATCAAACAGCGTGCGGTCTGGAGCGAGGAGGATGGCGACATCGTCATCACCGCGCTGCCCCATCAGGCCTCCGGCGCCAAGATCATGGAGCAGATCGCCGCCCAGATGGTGGCGAAAAAGCTGCCGATGGTTACCGATCTGCGCGATGAATCTGACCACGAAAACCCGACCCGTCTGGTGATCATCCCCCGCTCCAACCGGGTGGATGTAGAGGGGCTGATGGCCCACCTGTTCGCCACCACGGATCTGGAGAAGAACTACCGGGTCAACCTCAACATCCTCGGCCTCGACAACCGGCCGCAGGTGAAAACCCTCAAGATGATCCTCTCCGAGTGGATCATCTTCCGCCGCGAGACCGTGCGTCGCCGCCTGCAATTCCGCCTCGACAAGGTGCTGGCTCGCCTGCACATCCTCGAAGGCTTGCTGATCGCCTATCTCAACATCGACGAGGTGATCGAGATCATCCGCACCGAAGATGAGCCGGGCAAGGTGATGGTGGAGCGCTTCAACATTACCGAGACCCAGGCCGAAGCGATCCTCGAGCTGAAACTGCGCCATCTGGCCAAGCTCGAAGAGTTCAAGCTGCGCGCCGAGCAGAACGAACTGGCCGAAGAGCGCGACAAGCTGGAGCTGATTCTGGGCTCCGAGCGTCGCCTCAACACCCTGCTCAAGAAAGAGCTGCTGGCCGATGCCGAGAAGTACGGCGACGATCGCCGCACCCCGCTAGTGGAGCGTGCTACCGCCGTGGCGCTTACCGAGAAAGAGCTGGTGCCCAGCGAACCGGTCACCGTCATCCTCTCCGACAAGGGGTGGGTACGCGCCGCCAAGGGCCACGACGTGGATGTGGCGGGGCTCTCCTACAAGGCGGGGGACAGCTATCTTGCCCACGCCTGTGGCCGCAGCAACCAGCAGGCGGTGTTCCTCTCCACGTTGGGGAGAACCTACGCCCTCGAATCTCACACCTTGCCATCCGCGCGCAGTCAGGGCGAACCGCTCACCGGCCGCTTTGCGCTGGGGGCAGGGGAAGAGGTGCGCCATCTGGTGATGGGCAACGAAGGTGAGCCCTACCTGATCGCCAGCGATGCCGGTTACGGCTTTGTCTGCACCTATGACGATCTCATCGGCAAGAACAAGAACGGCAAGGCGCTGCTCACCGTGCCGGAAGGGGGTCAGGTGATGGCACCCCAGAAGATTGGCTCGCCGGAGACCGATCTTTGCATGGCCATCTCCAACGAAGGGCGCATGCTGCTGTTCCCGCTCAACACCTTGCCGGTGCTCGGCAAGGGCAAGGGCAACAAGCTGATCAGCATCCCCTCTGCTCGCGTGAAGGTGCGGGAGGAGTTTGTGGTGATGGCTGCCGTGATCCCGCAGGGCCAGTCGGTCACCCTGTTTGCCGGCAAGCGCAAGCTGACCTTGAAACCCTCTGATCTCGACTACTACCGTGGCGAGCGCGGCCGCCGCGGCGCCAAGCTGCCCCGCGGTTTGCAGCGAGTCGATCGCATCGAGATTGAACCCGCTGCCGGTGCTGAACCGGTAGCCGGGGAAAATCAGGAAGGGTAATTAATAATGAAGGGCGCGAAAGCGCCCTTTCTGTTTAATATGAATTATTTCACTGGAGATGAAGAGAGATACTTTTTGCTGACCCATCCATATACGCCACTCTTGCTAATATATGCCCACTGATTTTCTTGGTGGTGCAATAAAACAAAGTCCCCTTTAGAAAGAGATGTATTTATATTAGCTTTGATAGTTGGTGATGTACGTACGTTCAATTTTTTAGGAATAACATACCTTACCAATACGTTCGTAGATGAAGGTGCAGGCTTTTTGCTTTTTTCCTGATTTTCTATCGGAGATGAGTAGGTATAGGTGTTTTTATGGCAAGTTTTACTCCATGAAATACATGAGTTTCCACATGGCTGCCCCTTTTTACAGTTTTTGGCATAGGCTGGGGGAATTAGTAGAAGGATGCTTGAGAATAATATAATCATCGTTTTTTTCATAAATAGTAAACTCACTTAAGCTAGGTTTATGTTTTTGGTTGGCTTTAGCAATATTATCAGAGTTGAGAAATGATATTCTGTGACTTATATCATTTATATTACAGGTGTTAATGGTTGTTATTTTATGGCCGTTCTGTCAACAAAATGATCTTTATCACACCTCTCAATTGACAAATGTGTTATTTTGTTTTTTTGTAATTAAAACCAGTGAGTCTAAGATGAAGAAATTTCTATTTTTTATAGTGTTAACATCACTTATGAGTGGTTGTGCTGTATCTTATGACCCAAGTACATAATCAAAATCCACTCCGGTTGATTTTCCTCCACTTGGTCAGGTTAATACTGCATATGTGGGTGACAGTATGATGTCAAAAGGAATTCTTTTTGAGGGGGAGGCCATTGTACTTAAAAACGCTATAGATGGCGTAGCTTATGACATACCAAGTGGAACTTACGACAAACTAGGTTATAATAATACAGCTGATGTATTTAAAACAGTTACTAGAGAAGGGCAAATTGTTATACAAAATCCTTTCGCCGATCCGTACCAAGCACTTGGAGTGAAGAAAAATAATCCAAGTGAGTTATGTGTTATTACGGTTTTCGGAATGTATTCTTGCTATGCTGCAAATTTTGAAGTAAAGAAAGTTTCTTCTATTAACTCAGCATCATTTCAACAAACTTTGATTTATAGTGGTAAGGTCGGAAATAAAATTAATATCGGGTATCGTGAAACTAGTAATGACATTGCTCGCCCTGCATTTAATAATGATGTCGAGTATGATTTAGGTGAGTCACAAGAAATTGGCTATAAAGGTGCTGTAGTTGAAGTGATTTCTGCTGACAATCAAAAAATAACATATCGAGTGGTAAAGTCATTTAGATAGTTATATATGGCCATAGGTTTACTTGGTGAAGCGTAATCAGACGATCTGCGGCAATTCAGCTGGAACGCCAACGGGTTTCTCCTGTCCATAACCACCGAGATTACGGTGTGGACGATTACGCTTTGCTAATCGACCCTAATTCTCTCTGTTTTCTTTAACGTTCTGCTGCTTGTCGATGGCTTCTGTTGTGATGGTTTGTTTCCCCTCATCCCCGACCCTTCTCCCGCAAGGGGAGAAGGGAGCCCAGATCGCAGCAATTTTGGAATGCGTGACAGCTACGACTACAGGTTGGCAGACGCTGATCCCCTCTCCCCTTGGGAGAGGAAGGAAATCTGGGACACCCACATTTTTGACAGCGGCGTAATCCTGTACTTGGCTTGAAGAGTTACTGTCGAGGGATGCGCCATGACCATTGCCCGTTCACGTCAAATCAGTTTGCAGGATACGCCTTACTACCACGTGGTGAGCCGTTGTGTGCGGCGAGCGTTTCTGTGCGGGGAAGATGCCCATTCTGGCCAGAGTTACGAGCATCGTCGCCAGTGGGTGGTCGACAAATTGGGGCAACTGTCGCGGCTATTTGCCATCAGTGTTTGTGCCTATGCGGTGATGAGCAATCACTATCATCTGGTGCTCAAGGTGGAGCCAGATACCGCAGCCAACTGGAGTGAGCGGGAGGTGGCGGAGCGTTGGGCGGCTCTGTTCCACTGGCCGCTGCTGGTCAGGCGTTGGTATCAGGGCGAGTCACTGATTGAACCTGAACTGGCGGTTGTGCAGCAATTGTTGGCCCAATGGCGAGAACGGCTTTACTCCATCAGCTGGTTTATTCGGTTACTCAATGAAAATCTGGCCCGTCAGGCCAATCAGGAAGATGGTTGTAAGGGACATTTCTGGGAGGGCCGCTTCAAGAGCCAAGCTTTGCTTAACGAATCAGCCTTGTTGGCCTGTATGGCGTATGTTGACCTCAATCCGATACGAGCCGCGCTGGCCGACCGGCCCGAGCTGAGCGACTATACCAGTATCAAGCAGCGCCTGGACGAACCTGCACCTGCTGAGGTTTTACCACCACTGTTGCTGCCATTTGCCAGTCAGGGGAGGCCTGAAGAGTTGTCCTATGCTTTCACTGACTACCTGATGCTGGTTGATTGGACGGGTCGTGCGATCCGTTCCGATAAGCGGGGTTATATTCCAGCCACGCTTGCTCCTGTTTTGCAACGGTTGGGGCTGGACGGGGAGCGTTGGCTAAAGCAAGTGGTTCTTTTCAGGCGACCAGGCATCAGAGCGGTGGGAGATCGGGAACATTGCCAACAGTTTGCCCACCACTGTGGCCAGTTACGATGTCATCAGCCGTCTCGCTGATCTGTTTGCTGGCTGCTCGGTGATTAACAAAGCGTTTTAGCTGTAGATAGCTCTGTAACGACAGGCGTTGTTTATAGCGACATTCCCTTATTTACTGGTCCAATTGCCCTATTCCCATCTCGAATCCATTCCCTTGAACGTGCTGTAAGGAGCCTCGCTTGATTTTGCTGTGCCTTGCTCGAAAAGGTGGGCAAAAGGTGGGTGTCCAAAAAGGAAAGGTATCTGCAAGCTGGGGGCGAGTCTGCCGGGCAGAGAGGCTGATCCTTTCTGCCCAGAATGAGGGCCATGATTGGGGTCAGTAATTGAAATGCCACTGGATGGGCAGCTCGAGATCAAACAGCAGCTCGTTTTCTTCCAGACGAAATGGGATGGCGATCTGGTGCTGCTGATACTCATCGACGATAAGGCAGCACTCGAAGAAGTTGGATTCGTAGCAGAGGTGCGCCAGCCCTTGGCTGCCATCTTGTGAGAGCGCGACGCGCAGTACTCGCGGTTGGTGCTCCAGACTGAGATTGACGGCGGGATTTCCCTCGTCCACCAATCGCTCCAGCAGGGGGAATAGGTCCTGCTTGTGAGCCTCGATCGTGCGGGCCACCGCCTGCTCCCGTTCGGTGCGCGTGTTGAGTGGGCCTGCCAGCCGATAGCGGGTCTGGATCCTATCTTGCGTCATGATCTGCTCCTTTATCTGGTTCCCTGATGGCCTTTACCTCAGGCTGAGCTGTCTTTACTGAAAAATATCTGCTTGGTCAGGGGCTCTTCTCGCCAGTACACCAAGAATGTCATGGCTCATCTTGTCAAAACTATAGCGTCAGCCGCTCAAGGGCGGTCTGGTTGCCGACAATGGTGTCGTGCGGTTCGCCATTAGAGGGCAGAGCGAAAAGCACAACGCCCGGCGAACCGGGCGTTGAGTTATCAGAGATGGAGCATCAACACATCAGAGGGCGAAAACGCCCCTAGAAGTCGTGGTAGAGCGGCCAGCCGAGCAGCGGGTGCTTGAGACCGGCGCGCATCTCGACGTTGTCGAGCTTCTCCGGCGAGGCGTTCTCTTTTTGCAGCAGCTGGTACTGGCGCACAAAGCCGAGGGTGTGGAGCAGGTTGGGCACAAAGCCCGGGCTCAGCTCCTGGCGCAGGGCGGCGGCCATGTCGGCAGGCAGCGCGCTTAGCATCAGGGCGAGCTGGGCGGCGAGGTAGTCGGTGTCATACCAGCCCTCGTCGAGCTCAATCTCCCGCGCCAGTTTGCGCTTGAGATCCTGCTTCACCTTGAGCGGGGCGGCGCCACTGCCCTTGCCACAGAGGATGCGGTAGAGCAGCGCTTCGGCCAGCTTGTCCTCCATGGTCGGGTGGTCGCTCTCGCAGGCGAAGAAGTGCTGGTCGATGAGCTCCATCAGGCGGCTCTTGTTGTGCTCGCTCAGCGCCTTCTCGTACTCCTGCCACCCTTGCCACTCCTCCACATCGGGCGGGCTCGAGATCTTGTCCAAGAGCCGGGCATCCACGTCACCGTAGAGGCTGTTGCCAGCCTGCTTGGGGCTGACGGTGATGAGCATCGACCAGCCCTTCTGGAACGGCTTGATGGGGCCTTCCGGCGCCTGCAGCAGCGCCAGCGCCTTGGCCGGATCCCGCGCCGAGAGATCCTGCAGGCCGAGGCTCACCACGCCGATGACGTCGTGGGCCGCCTGCTCCAGCAGGTGCATCTTGTACTTGTTGTAGTACTTGTCGGCGAATTTGAGGCTCATCAGCACCGCCTTGCCCTTGATGGCGGCCAGCTGTTGCTGACTCAAGAGTTCGTTGTCGCGGCCAAAGCGCAGCACCTGGGTCAGAAAGGGGCCCTGGTTGGCATCGCGAATGACTAACTGCATGAATGGGCTCCTTAATCCAGAAAGCTGAACATGTCGTCGACGTCGCCGTACTCGTCTTCCTCGACCTTGTTCTTCTCTTTGGCCTGCATCACCAGCTCGGCGGCAAACTTGTTGATGATGCCGTCCCAGCTGGAGTGCTCGTTACGCAACAGCGCCTTGATGGCTTTCTCCACCTCGGGGGCCAGCTCGCGGATCAGCATCAAGAGGCTGCGCGGGTCATCCAGCGCGTAGTCGTGGAGATCCTCGCTCTGCTGGCGCTCGCTGTAGCGCTGGGACTCTTCGAGATCTTCCTCTTCAGCGTGCAGCACGTCGCGATAGCCTTCGTCCTCTTCATAGCGATCGCCACGATAGAACTCGATAAAGGGGATGGCGAGGTAGAAGAGACCGGCCGGATCTTCGGCCACGCACTCGAGGATCTCGCGCTGCTTGGCTTCGCTATCCTGGGTGCGGATCAGATAGTTGAGGAAGTCGAAGGTGTGCTGTTGCAGCTCGTCGGCGTTGTTCTTGATCGCCTCTTCCCAGTAGAGCGGCTGCTGGCAGACGATGTCGCGGATCCGCTCCGGGGTCATCAGCTCGGAGATGATGGAGGGGAAGGAGATATCGTGCTGGCCGTTAATCTGGGTGAGGGTAACGATATCAATGTTTTCAATCACTTCTGCCAGCTGGTCGTCAGACATGGTCTTGGCGATCAGCTCGAACTTCTCGCTGGCCTGCTTCGGCTCGATAACGGCCAGCTCTTTGATCTCGATGGCGGTAATTTCTATCAGACTGTTGCTCATGCCTTGCCCCAATTAGAAACGGACTTCGTCGTACATATCCTGATCGCCGTCGTCATCACCATAGCGGTCACTGCCGCCGTGGTAGTCGGCGTCGGCATCTTCCCCGTCTTCATCTTCTTCGTCGCGCAGCTCATAGTCGTCATCGCCGCGGTGGCTACCGCGCGGTAGCGGGTTGTCGAGCAGGAACAGCACGGCGCAGGCTTCCATCAGCTGATCTTCGCTCTGGGCCCGCACTGCCTTGACCAGCGGCAGGGCGGCGTTGTTGAAGCCGACACTCACCTTGAACTCGTCCCAGCTTGGCTGCTCGCCGCTGGCGAGCCACTTGTTCCACTGCGACTTGGCCTTGGCCGGGAACTGCACCCGGCCATAGAGGGCCAGCGGCAGATACTCGGGCATAAACTCCAGCATGCTCATATCGGCCAGCAGCAGGCTCTTCATCTGGTCGGTGAACTGTTCCAGCCCCTTGGGGTCGTCCTGATCCCGGTAGGATTCGATGTTTTCGCTGGCATCGCTTTGCAGCGCCTTGAGCCGCGCCTGGTCCCATCTCTTTTGCATAGTTGCTCTTTCTGCCTGCTGTTTCAGGGGTAGAACTGATCCCACATCTCCTGCATGGCGGAGGCGGGGTCGGTCACGATGACGTTGTTGAAATCCTTGATAAAGGCGGCCCGCTGTTTCGGATCGGACAGCACTTCATAGGCCTGCTTTACCTGGTGCAGCTTGATGGCTGCCTGCTCTTTCTCTTCTTCACTGGCCCCGTGCAGCTTGTCGGGGTGGTACTGGTTCGACAGCCGACGATAGGCTTTCTTGATGTCGTTTTCGCTGGCGTTGGACTTGACGCCCAGCACCCGAAAGTAGTTGTTCATGGCAGATCCTGCATCACTGGCATCATAGGATTCACGCTGCGAGTGCCTGATGGTGGGGATTGGCAAACCAGGCACGGCAAAAACCCGTCATTTTAACGGAAACAGCCCGCCAACGCGATGAGTTGGGCGATCAATTAACGGGCGAGATGAAGAGGTGTCAGTTGAGCGTCTATTGTTGCCAGTCGGTCTGGCCAGTGCAAGGGGCGAGCACGGGAAGGCGATGAAAAAATGGTCAGGGGCGAGTGTGGGGTGAGATGGCGGCGGCAGCGCAAATCGGGCTGCCGCCGCAGGGGTTACTCCTCCCAGAAGGAGGCGGAGGTGTGGTAGATCATCTTCTTGCTCATCCCGCCATCGACCACCAGATTGGCACCGTTGATAAAGTCGTTGCGGGGATCGGCCAGAAAGAGGCAGACGCGGGTGATGTCGTCGGGGCGCCCGACCCGGCCGCTCAGGTGCTGGCGATGATCCGCCTCGGTCAGGGTGTGGTAATCCTCCGCCTGGATCCAGCCCGGACTGATGGCATTGACCGTGATGGGGTAGTCGGCCAGCGAGTTGGCGAGGGACTGGGTGAGGGCGACCAGCGCTCCCTTGGAGGCGCCATAGGCATCCCAACCCGGTTCGTTCTGCTGCCAGCGAGTGGAGGCAATATTGATGATGCGGCCATAGGGCAGATCGCGGTTGGCCTGCACAAAAGCGCGGGCGCAGAGCATGGCGCCGCGCACATTGACCGTCATCACCTGATCGAACTGGGCTGCGCTCAGCTCCTCGAAGCGGGTGTGGAACTTGCTGATGGCGCCGTTGTTGATCAGTAGATGGATGCCGCCATGCTGCGCGCGCACCTCGGCAAAGAGGCGTTCGATGGCCTGCTCATCCCGCAAATCGAGCGGATGAAAGTGGATCTCGGGATGGTCAAAAGCGTGAGGAGCCAGATCGGTGGCGATCACCCGATAACCCGCTTCGGCCAGCCCGATGCAGAGCTGGCGGCCAATCCCGCCAGCGGCGCCGGTGACCAGTGCAATTTGGGGTTGGTTGGTCAGCTCGTTCATTGTGCCGCTCCATTGCGTGCCCGCAGCACCTTGATGAGGGCTGACACCTCCTGCTGACCAAACCCTTGCGCCACCCCTTCCTCAAACAGATCGGCGGCAAAACGCGGGAAGCGGCTGTCGATCCCGGCATCGGTGGCATGACCGGCCAAGCGACTGATGGCGGCGCTCCAGGTTTTCAGGCTGGCGTAGGGGTGATCGAAATCGCCACTCGCCAGCGTCTTGCCCAGATGGGCCACATCGCCACCGAGAATGGGGGAGAGCTCGCTGAACTGGGCGCACACCTTGGCCACCGGTAGTCCTTCCGCCTCGCAGATCAGCGTGCCGTGCAGGGCACCGAGCAGACCACCGGCAAAGTAGGCGGCGACGGCACAATCTTGCGCAGCGGCGGCGCCTACCGCCTCGGCCACCTGGTCGAGGGTAGGGGCGAGCAGGCGCAGCACCGGCTCGGCCTCGCTAAAGGCGACGCTGGCCCCCGAGCAGATGATGCTGGCATCAGTGGTGCCGATCTGATCCGGGAAGCAGAGGATGGCGCCATCGAGATAACGGGCGCCGCGGGCGTGGCTCCAGCTCTCCAGCGCTCTGGCCCTCTGCGGGCTGCCAGTGGAGAGCTGCACCAGCAGCTTGCCCGCCACGGCGTCGCTCGCCTCGTCCAGCAACTGCTGGCTGACGGCGTAGTTATCGACGCAGACAAGGGTCATATCGCTTGCGGCAATAGCCGCGCCAACCGAGGGGGCGAGAGTCGCACCCAGCGCTTGCAGCGAGGCTGCCTTGGCGGCGCTGCGATTCCAGACGGTGACCGGATAGCCCGCCTTGAGCAAGGTGGTGGCGAGGGCGGAGCCCATGGCCCCGAGGCCGATGACAGAGAGATGGCGCATGATGGCTCCTGGCTGTGTTGATAGACGCTGATATAGAAAATTGGGATGCCTTGTGGCAGGTAAGCCACTATATTTGCCCCGTGTCGCTGTGAAAAATGGCTTTTATGACTATCTGGTATAGGTGAATTCTATGGATGTGCGAACCCTGCGTGCGTTTGTGGCTGTCTTCGAGGAGCGCAACATCACGGCGGCGGCCACCCGCCTCTTCATTACCCAGCCCACCCTCTCCACCACCATCAAGACGCTGGAGGATGAGCTGGGGGTGACCCTGTTTGTGCGGCAGGCGCGCGGGGTGGAGGGGACCGAAGCGGCGCACCGGCTCTATCCCCGCGCCAAGCGGCTGATCGCCGATACCGACTCCCTCGCCCGCGAGTTTCGTGAAACCTCCCCCTGTCTCGAGCTGACGGTGGGGATTGAGGCGGATTTGGGTGATGGCGTGGTGGGGGCGCTGGTGCAAGGGGCGCTTGCCCACGAGGAGATCCTGCTGACTCTGGAAGAAGGCTGCTGTGGCGATGTGCGGCTGGGGTGCGAATCCCTGCGTTGTGGCGACGAGCTCTTTATCCCCCTGCTGGAGGAGGCGTTCGTGCTGGTGCTGCCGCCGGATCACCCGCTGGCGGGCAAGGGGGCGCTCACCCCGGCAGCGTTGGCGGATGAACCCTGGGTCACCTGCCCGCGCCACGACTCCCACCTGCGGCTGATCGCCATTCTCGGTAATCAGGCGCCGCTCTATCCACGGCGGGCAGGGTCGCTGCGACTGGCGGCGACTATGGTGGCCGCCGGGGCGGGGATCGCCTGGCTGCCCCGTTCCCTCTGTCCGCACGGCTGTACGGTCGCCGAGCTGGCGGCCTCTTCCTTCAAGCGGCGGGTGGGGCTCTGCTACGCCCCCGATGCGTTGCGCTCGATAGCGGTAACTGCCCTGCTGGAGCAGGTGCGCGGGATGCAGCTCCCCGTCTGATGTCGGGATAAAAATGTCGGCATAAAAAAGGGCCATCCGGTGGGATGGCCCTGTTGCAGGCAATGTTGTTGCGTGGCTAGAGCGACGCCCACCAGAGCCGCAGCTGCAAGCCCCACTTCGAGCTCCAGCCGGTGGTGCTGCTCACCAGCTTGCCATCCTTGATAACGAGGAAAGTCGGGGTGACGCCTACCTGCCACTTGGCGGCCAGCGCTCCCGACTCGTCGTTGTGGGTCGGGAAGGTGAGCCCCTTCTTGCTCATTCCTTTGGCTAACTGTTCCGAATTGCCGGAGCGCAGCGCCACCGTCAGCACGTTTTCCCCCTCCTGCCAGAGCTGCTGCACCGCCGGGGTGGTGAAGCGGCACACCCCGCACCAGCTGGCCCAGTAGTAGACCAGCAGCGGCTTGCCGCGGCTCAGGGTGGCGAGATCCGTGCTGCTGCCATCTTGCAGGGTGACGGGGGCGCTCATCGCCCCCTCTGGCAGGGTTGGGCTGCGCCACAGATCCAGCAGGGTCGAGATGATCAGCGCCATCAGCAGCAGCCAGAGCGCCTCCTTGCCCCAGCGTCGCCAGCGGGGTTGAGGGTTGGTGGTCATCCCTTACCCCAGCTTGGCCAGTTCGGCCTTCACCAGCTGCTCCAGCTCCTCATAGGGAACGGCGCCCGGCACCAGCTGATTGCCAATCAGGGTTGCCGGTGTGCCCTGCACCCCCAGAATGGTGCCGATGCGCAGGCTGTTGCGCAGCTCTTCGGTCGCCTTGGGCGCGGGCTTGAGCGCCACGTTGCCGGTGGCGGCCAGCGCCTTGTTGATATCCGCCTCGGTCAGCATCCCCTGCTTGCTCATCAGCTTGTCATGCAGGGCGAGGAAACGGGCCGGATCCTGCTGCCACAGGGTCAGGCTGTATTGGGCCGCCTTGGCAGAGCTCTGCCCCTTGAACGGCAGCAGCTTGATCACCAGCCCCAGATCGTCCGGATAGGCCTTGAGCAGCTTGGTCAGCTGGGGATCGAACTGCTTGCAGTAGGCGCAGTTGTAGTCGGTGAACAGCACCAGCGTCAGCTTGGGGTTTCTGGCGCCGAGGCGCGGGCTGGTTGGGCTGTTGAACAGCACATCCTTGTTGCCCTTGATGAAGTTGCCAAGCTGCGCCTCCTGGGCTGCCGCATTCTGCTTCTCCCAGGATTCGGCGGCCTCGTCGAGGATCTTGGGGTTGGCGATCAGGGTCTCGCGGATCAGCTCCTTGATACGAGCCTCCTGCTCCGGGGTGAAAGGGGCTGCGTGCAGGGCCGGAGCAGTCAGCGAGCCGGCAAACAGGGCGGTGAACAGGGCGATGGAGCGCAGGTTCATGGAGTTCTCCTTAAAAATGGGTGGCGTCGGTCTGGATCAGACCGGCCTGATTCAAGAGGGTAAGCAGATCGGCCTTGTCGAGCAGGGGCGATAACGTGACTCCCTGCGGCAACTCCGGGCCGTAAATCTGGTTGAAGGGAACCGCAGCCGCGCCCCGCTTACGCAGGAAGGCGGCGATGGCATCGTTCGGTTTGCTCCAGTCGCCGCGCAGGGCCACCACATCGGGGGCCGAGAGGGCGTTTTGCACCTCATCGCGCAGCAACACGTTGTATTTGTTGGCCTTGCAGGTGACGCACCAGTCGGCGGTGACATCGATAAAGACCCGCTTGTTCTGGGCCAGCGCATCTGCGATGGCGCGTTCAGAGAGCGGCTGCCAGACCACCTTGTCAACACTGGCCGAGCCCTGCGCGCTAAAGGCGCCACTCAGCAGCAGGGGGCTGCCAATCAGGGCGGTAAGGGCGATCGCCAGTGTGAAGCCGCGGATGCCGTAACGCCAGATGATGCCAATCAGCAGTGCCAGCAGCATGGCAACCATCAGCCAGCCGGTGGCATAGCCGCCGAGATGGTTGTCGAGCAGACTGGTGAGCCAGAGGCTGGAGCCCAGCATCATCAGGCCGAGTAGGATGCGCAGATGGTTCATCCAGCGCCCCGGTTTCGGCAACCAAAGGGCGAGCCGTGGCAGGGCTGCCACCAGCAGCCAGGGCAGGCTCATGCCAATTCCGAGCGCGGTGAAGATCAGCCAGAGCTGGCCGAGCGGTGCCGCCAGCGCAAAGGCCACTGCCGTGCCGAGGAAGGGGGCCGAGCAGGGTGTCGCCAGCAGTGTGGCGAAGCTCCCCTGCAGGAAGTGACCGCCGAGGCCGTTGCCGCCGCTGGTGGCGAGGCGGGTGTTGAGGTTGCTCGGCAGGCGGATCTCGAACAGCCCCAGCAGGTTGGCGCAAAACAGCAGGGTCACCAGCACCATAAAACCGATAAAACCGGCGCTCTGGAACTGGATGCCCCAGCCGACGGCCCCTTGCGTGGCGCGCAGCAGGCTGCTCATGGCCGCCAGCACCCAGAAGGAGGCGATGATCCCGGCGCTGGCGGCGAGGAACTGCTTGCGCACCGCTCCCTGTTCACGCTGCTGATGTTGCAGCACAGTTCCCAGCTTGAGCGCCAGCACCGGCAGTACGCAGGGCATCAGGTTGAGGATCAGGCCGCCGAGCAGCGCAGCCCCCAGCAACCAGAACAGCGAATGGCTCTGGTTGGGCAGCGCGAGCGGCGCGCCGATCGTCCCCTTGCCCTGCCACGCTTGCTCGCCACTGGTGAGCAGCAGGCCGAGGGATTGGCCGCGCAGATCCGGCGCATCCCCCTGCCAGCCATCGCTCACCGGCACCCGGGCGATCAGGGTGTTGCCCTCGACCTCGAGCACTGGTTTGCCAAACTCGGCCCCCTCCAGAGCGTCGATAAAGAGCGCCGGTGATTGCCAGCCCTCTGCCCGCTCGGCGCGCAGTTGCAGCTGGTTGTGCTGATAACCGAGCTCGACCCGGGTTTCGGCAGGCAATTGCTGGGGCAGGGTACTCATCGCCTTCGCCCAGGCAAAATCGAAGTCGGCTGGGGCCTGCCCATCCACCGCGAGGGTGAAAGGGAAGTCGGTCAGGATGCAGACATTGCTGCAGGTCGAGAGGCGCAGAGTCCCCTTGAGCGGTTGCCCGGTTGGGTAATTGAGGCTGAGGGGGAAGGTCACGTCCTCCTGATAACCCTGAGTGCTGAGCCCGGCCACCTCGAAGTGGCGCGGAGCGGGCCAGCGCCACTGGAAGTCGCCGACCGGCTCATCCCACAGGATCTGGGGCGCAATTCCCCCTTCGCCCGGGCTGTGCCAGTAGGTCTTCCAGCCGGACTCGAGGGCCACGTCGAGCAGGATGCGGGTGTGGTCAGGGGCGTTGCGGTCGGCTTGCAGCCGAACCCTGGCGTGATCATTCTGTGGGCTGGTGAGCCAGCCCGTGTCGCTGGCCAATCCCATGGATTGCCACAGCAGACCGCCCAGTAGCAGGGCCACCTTGAAGAGATTCGACATCTTTTTAGTCTCGCAAAAATGAGTGACAGCTAACGAAAGAACGCTGCCGAACTCATTCCCGCCAGACGCACAGGGTGAGGTGCAGACGCCGCTCGGGCGGCGAGATGACTCTGGGAGGGGGCAGTGGCGGTGTGTAGCGCCAAAGGGGGGCCAGCAGGGCGATCAGCACCGCCACGGCAAAGAAGAGCTGTTCGACGCAGAGCAGGGTGGCGGCGCTCAGCCACTTGCCGTTGAGCTGGCAGCTGGTGGGCTGCGGGCTGGCCGGTTTGGCATCCTCTTGATCCGTTGCCGAGCCTGGAACGGGCAGTGCCTGACAGCTGAGGGCGTGATCGAGCAGGGCAAGCCGGGCCAGCGGCTGGGCCGCACAATTGAGCACCAGTAGGCAGACCAGCAGCAGGAGATGTTTCGCTACCCGTTGTTGCAACATCATGTTCGCCCCGTCCATCAAGATGGGGCCATCCTAACGACCAATGGCGGGTGGGGCAAGTCGGTGGGGTATTTCTGACCGGTGAACCACCAGGGCGGGTGGTCGGTTCTGTTTGGCGAACGCTTGTTCGCTAAAAGGGGGATCAGTATACTGCGCCGAGTTAAAACTCGAGGTGTTCGATGCTCAAAATTGCCCGTGTGCTGCTGCTTGGTCTGCTGCTCATTTTCTGGTTCCTGTTCGGCCTGCTGCTCTGTCTGGTTCGTCCGCGCCATCCCAACAACGTCTATGTCTTCGCCCGCATGTATCACGCGGTCTGCCCGCTGATCGGGCTGCGAGTCAAGGTGACGGTGGCCGATGAGGTCAAATCGGTCGGCCCGGCGGTCTACGTCTGCAACCACCAGAGCAACTTCGACATCTTCACCGTGACCGGTGCGGTGCAGCCCGGCGTGGTGGCAGTGGGCAAAAAGAGCCTGCTCTGGCTGCCGCTGTTCGGCCTTATCTTCTGGCTCTCCGGCAACGTGCTGATCGACCGCTCCAACCGCTCCCGTGCCATCGGCACCATAGGTCAGGTAGTGGATCGCATCAAGAATCGCGGCACCTCCATCTGGATGTTCCCGGAAGGGACCCGTTCCCAGGGACGTGGCCTGCTGCCGTTCAAGGCGGGCGCTTTCCACACTGCGGTACAGGCTGAAGTGCCGGTGGTGCCCATCGTCTGCTCCAGCTACTTCGGTCAGGTCGACCTCAATCGCTGGGACAACGGCGAAGTGCTGGTGGAAGTGATGGCGCCGGTCTGCAGCAAGGAACACGGTGCCAGCGGCATTCGCGATCTCTCCGATACCTGCCGCGCCCGGATGGAGGCCAAGCTGGCCGAACTGGACAGCAAACTGGGCCACAGCCACGCCGCCTGACGGATAGCGCAGCTGAATCGACAAGGGAGCCACAGGCTCCCTTTTTTGTTGGTAAAAATCACCACATGGTTGGCTATTCTCACCAATAAACGCATCTTGAATTTCCTCGGTAAACTCCCATCTATATGTAAAACAACAATAATTTTTCTTGGCACGGTTCTTGTAATGCAATGGGAAGAGATAGCCATCCCATCAACAAGGAGCCAGACCATGAGCGTATTCAGCCGCCTGACCGACGTGATTAATGCCAACCTGCACAGCCTGCTCGACAAGAGTGAAGAGCCGGAGAAGATGCTGCGCCTGATGATCGAAGAGATGGAGCAGGTGCAGGTCGAGATGCGTACCCAGGCCGCCCGCGTGATTGCCGAACAGAAACAGCTGGAGCGTCACCAGCAGGCGTTGCAGGCGCAGATCCTGGAGTGGTCGGCCAAGGCCGAGCTCGCCATCCAGAAAGGACGTGAGGATCTGGCCCGCGCCGCCCTCACCGAGAAGCTGGCAGAGGTCAAAAAATGTGAACAGCTGGAGCAGGACAAGGCCCGGGTGGCCGAGGTGCTGGTCCAGCTCACCGCCGACAGCGAGCGACTGGCGGCCAAGCTGACCGAGGCGCGCGAGAAGCAGAAACTGCTGACCCTGCGCGAGCAGACTGCCCACAGCCGCATTCGTGCCCGCGCCCAGGTGGACAACCAGCGGATGCATGAGCTGATGGCGCGCTTTGATGGTTTTCAGGGCCGGGTTGATCAGCTGGAAGCCCAGCTGGAGGCGGCCACCCTGGGGCAGAATCCCTCGCTGGAGGCTCAGTTCCGCGAGCTGGAGCTCAATGACGAGATCGAGCGCGAGCTGGCTCGCCTCAAAGGCCAGAAGGCGGAGGTGTAATCATGAGCCCCTGGCCCAAGGATCTGGTGCATCGCAAGCTGACCGGGGTCTGCGCCGGTATTGCCAGGCGGTTGGGGGTCTCCAGAGTCACGGTGCGGGTGGTGGCGCTGCTCGCTCTGATCCTGATGCCGCCGCTGGCTCTGGCCGCCTATCTGCTGGCGGTGCTGGTGATGCCGCCCCGTTATGAATTGAAGCGCTGGCTGGATTGACCGAAGGGTTGACCAGCCGGCAGACAAGGTACTGATAAGGAGCAAGTTATGCTGGAATTTTTCATATTGCTGGTGGTGCTGCTGGTCATGGCACTGACCGGTTTTACCCTGGTAGCCATGTTGCTGGTGAGCGGCCTGTTCGTGCTGCTTGGGGCACTGGGCGGCATGCTTGCTCTGATCATCAAGCTGGCCCCCTGGTTGCTGCTGGTGCTGGCGGTTTGCTGGCTGATCAGCAACCGCAGCAAGCGTTCCAATACCTACCTCTAACCCGCCTGAGGTTGTGCAAGACGTTGTGTGATGCTCCCTGATTGCCCCTTTCCGGCCACTCATCGAGTGGCCTTTTTTTGCCTGTCGTCCTCAAGGCTGGGTGGCTGCGGGTAACCACTGGGGGCTCCAGCTCTGCCAGAGTGCCGGGCTGTGGATCAGCTGCTCCTTGAAGGATTTCGGCTGCTGCTTGAGGCGATATTCGATGCGCAGAGCCGCCCCCTTCTCGCCGACTTCCTGTTGCCACGCCAGCGTCAGTGGCCCCTTGCCGCGCAGGGCGCGAGCGCCCTTGCCACTCTGGTGCTGGCGCAGGCGGCGCAGCGGATCCGTGCTGATCCCGGTATAGAGCAGGCCGGTGGCTGTACGTACCATATAGACAGACCAGCGGGAAGGGGCGGAAGGTTGCGGCGCTGGAGTGGTGGTCGCGGGTTCTCTCATTCAAATTCTCTGTGCCAAACTCAAAGCAGCTCAAGGAGGTGCGATGAGAGTCTGGTTCTGGTTGTGGTTACTGTTGTCGGTCCCGGCTCTGGGGGAGACGATCCGTCTCTACGATTACCATCAGCATCCGCCCTTCAATACCGGTGGAGAGGCTGGGTTGAGCCACGAGCTGGTCAAGTATCTCAATGAAAAGCTGGGGGGGGAACCCAGGATCGAGCTCTGGCTGGTCAATCGCGCCCGGCTGGCGCTGGAGATGTCGGATCCCGACTTTGACGGTCTGGTGGTCTGGGTCAATCCCGCCTGGGTGGGGGATCCCCAACGCGAGCGCTATCTCTGGACCTTTCCGGTGATGCGCGACACCAACGAGTTGATCTCGAGCATCGACAAGCCGATCACCTATCGCGGGCCAGATTCCCTCAAGGGGCTGGTGTTTGGCGGGGTGGAGGGCTATCGCTACCAGGGGATCGATGAGGTCGCCACCGGGGGGGAGCTGGTGCGCCACGATGCCAAGAAGGTGAAGATCAATCTGGAGCTGCTGGTGCGCGGGCGCATCGACGTGACTCTGGTGCCCGGGTCGGCCCTCGCATTTTTCACCCATGTCCCGTCCTATGAGGGCAAGCTGTTTATCTCGCCCTTCCCCCAATCCAGCTATACCCGCCATATCCTGGTGCCCAAGTCCCGCCCCGAACTTCATGCCCGGCTCAACGACATCGCCGAGCAGATGGACCGGGATCCCCGTTGGCACAAGGTGCTGGAGTCCTATCGCGGTACGCCCTGAGGCCGGCGACGCTTGAGCCGGTGCAGCGGTAGCAGGCTCACCAGCAGACCTGCCCAGACGAAGGCGAAGCCGACCGCCTTGATGGGGTCCGGCGCCTCACCAAACCAGTAGATAGCGAGCAGGAAGGCGAGGCTGGGCTCGATATATTGCAGCAGCCCCACAGTGCTCATCCGGGTTCTCGCCACTGCGTAGCAGAACAGCCCCACCGGCAGCAGTGTGGCGGGCGCACTGCCCATCAACAGCAGCTTGTCGGCCAGATCCCCGTTCACGAATGCCCCTTCCCCGTGCCACGCCAGCGTGCCGATGATGATCAGCGCGACGGGCAGTTGCACCATGGCTTCCAGATAGAGGCTGGTGCCGGTGTTGTAGTGGATCTTCTTCTTGATAAGGCCGTAGCAGGCGAAGTTGGCCCCCATGATGAGGGAAAACCAGGGGAGCTGGCCGTAGCAGAAGAGCATGTAGGCGAGACCCGCCAGTGCCAGAGCGACTGCCAGATGCTTTTGCGGGGTGAGTCGCTCTTTGAGGAAGATGACGGCGAATACGATATTGAACAGCGGGGTCATAAAGAAGGCGAGGCTGGTGGTCAGCACCTGCCCGGTAGTGAGGCACCAGGTGAACATGCACCAGCTGATCGACATAACGGGGCCCGCCAGCAGAATGAGGCCAAGCTGGCGCGGCTCGCTGCGCAGTTTTGCCCAGGGCACCTTGTGGCCAAGCAGCAGAAACAGAGCACCCAGCAGCACCACAGACCAGAGCACCCGGTGGGAGATGAGCTCCCACATGTTGACCTCGGGCATGAATTGATAATAGAGCGGCAGCATCCCCCACAGAATGAAAGAGAGGGTCGCGGTGCCGGTACCTAGCCAGTTTTTCATTATTGTCCGTTTATTAAATTAAACACCCATAGCGATAGTAGGGGGAGCGTCCTGTTTCCACAAGAGGGAAAACAGGGAAATACTGGTACTATCAACGTCATGCAGCGAATCGATAAGTTGTTTGAGCAAATCAGGGCCTGCCGTCTGTGCGAGGCTCATCTGCCGCTGGGGCCTCGTCCGGTGATCCGCGGGGCCGAGAGTGCCCGCCTGCTGATCATCGGTCAGGCGCCGGGCACCCGGGTGCATGCCAGCGGGATCCCGTGGGATGACCCCTCCGGTGACCGGCTGCGCCACTGGCTCGGGGTCGATAAGGCCACCTTTTACGACGAATCCCGCATCGCCATCATGCCGATGGGGCTCTGCTATCCCGGCAGGGGAAAATCCGGTGATCTGCCGCCCAGACCCGAGTGCGCGCCCACCTGGCACGACAAGGTATTGATGCTGTTGCCCAATATCGAACTGACCCTGCTGATCGGCCAATATGCACAAGCCCATTACCTGCGGGGGGCAGCCAAGGGATCGCTCACCGATACGGTGCTCAGCTGGGCCGACTATGTCCCCGGCTGGCTGCCGTTGCCGCATCCCTCCCCGCGCAATACCATCTGGCTCAAAAAGAATCCCTGGTTCGAGGATGAGATCGTCCCCCATCTGCAGCAAAGGGTCGCCCCTTTGCTGGAACGACCCTGAGCGCTTAAAGCGCCGGTTCGGCCAGCGGTTTTGGTTTGCTGCGCGCCATGGCGATAAGCGGCAGGACGATGCAGATACAGCCCAGCAGCAGCGGCAGGCCAGGTTGCTCGTCAAACAGCCACACCCCAATGGCGACGGCCATCAGCAGACCGGTATATTCCGCCGAGGCGATCTTGCTCGCCTCCGCCTTGCGATAGGCCACTACGCACAATCCTGCATAGACCATGATCAGCGCCGAGGAGCCGAAGGCGGGCCACCACATCTGCCACTGCCAGTCGCCCCCTTGCCACAATGCCAGCGCCAGAATGAAGGGCATGCTCAGCACGTTGGTGAAAAACAGGGTCTGGGCGATGGGCTGCTTGAGCGGGATCCGCTTGATCAGCAGGTTGTTGAGCGCCATCGACAGCGCCACCCCGAGCGCCGCCAGTGCGGCCCAGTTAACTTCGGTCGGGCGCAGCACGATCAGTACCCCGATAAACCCGATAACCGCGGTCAGCACCTTCTGGCGCGAGATCGCTTCCCCCGCCATCCACACCGCCAGCGGCACCATCATCAGGGGGGCGGCATAGAAGAGGGCATTGGCAGTTGCGAGCGGCAAGCGGGTGAGGGCCACTACCATCAGGCAGACGCCGACCGCCCAGATATGGGCCCGCAGCAGGTGCCACTTGATGGCCACCGGTGGATTGCGGCGCCATGACCAGAGCAGCCAGGGCATCAGCAGAATGGCGGCCGAGAGCTGGCGGAAAAAGACAAACTGGAAGATGGGCTGATCCGGCTCCAGCACCTTGACCAGCGCATCGGAAAAGACCGCCACCATATTGCCCAGCACCAGATAAAGGATGCCGATCCCTACTGCATTCATACCACCTCCCACTTCAGATGAGGGGAGGGTAGCGTGCCGGTTGATATCCAGTAAAATGATAAAAAATGACCACTCATGAGATATTTAGATAATGAAGCTTCCTCCTCTGCGTGCGGTGCAATATTTCGAGGTAGTGGCCCGGCTGCTCAGCTTCTCCCGCGCCGCCCTTGAGCTGAACGTTAGCCAGAGTGCGGTCAGCCATCAGATCCGCCTGCTGGAGGATTTTCTGGGCGAGCGCTTGCTGCTGCGTCAGGGGCGGCTGCTCTCGCTGACACCGCAGGGGGAGAGCTACTTTGAGGGGATTGCCGCAGGGCTCAGCCAGATTGCCCAGAGCAGCGAACAACTGCGCGGTGGCGGCGAGATGCGAGTCCGGCTCGCGGTCTACAGCTCGTTTGCGGTGAAGTGGCTGATCCCGCGGTTGGCCGGATTGCGCCAGCTTTACCCCGAGTTGGATTTGAGTCTGGAGATGGTGGCGGAAGATCCCGAGCTCTCTGATCGGGTGGCGGACTGTTTTATCACTGTGTCGCCTCACGGGCGCGGCTACTGTCACGATCTTATCTATCAGGAGCGGCTCTTTCCGGTCTGTAGTCGCCGCTTGTTGCAGCAGATCAGCGGGGAGTGGCCTGAGGCCATCTGGCAGTTGCCGCTGCTATCGGTGCAGTCCATCTACAAGGCGCGGGGGGAGGATTGGCTGCGCTGGGCCAAGGCGGGTGGCTTGGTGATCCCTGACGAGGCGCGGATGCACCACTTCAGCCATGTGTTGTTGGCGATGGAGGCGGCGGCCTGGGATCAGGGGGTGGCGTTCGTGAATGACTACATGCTGCGGCCCGATGATCCCCAGCTGGTGGCCTTGCCGGTACACCAGCTGGAGACGGGGGATGCCTTCTATTTCACCTGTAAGCGCTCACGGGCCCATGAGCCCGCCATCAACCGGTTACGCCAGTGGCTGATGATGGAGACACGCCAGAGCATGCCGCTCTAGCCTGCGACGTTACGCTCTCTTGAACTGACTCAGTACAAACAGGCTGGTGGCACAGACCACTACTGACGGGCCCGCCGGAGTATCCTGATACCAGGAGAGGGTCAATCCACCCAGCACGGCGAGGCAGCCGATCAGCGCGGCAAAGCCGGCCATCTGCTCCGGCGTCTGGCTGAAACGGCGGGCGGTGGCGGCGGGGATGATCAGCAAGGAGGTGATGATCAGCGCCCCGACAAACTTCATCGCCACGGCGATCACCAGCCCAATCAGCAGCATCAATACGCAGCGCAGCACATCGACCCGGATCCCCTCTACCCGTGCCAGCTCTTCCGAGATGGTCATGGAGAGCAGGGGATCCCACAACCGCCACAGGGTGAGCAGCACCAGCGCGCCACCGCCATAGATCCAGAGCAGGTCCATCGGTTGTACCGAGAGCAGGTCGCCAAACAGGTAGGCCATCAGATCCACCCGCACGTTATCCATAAAACTCAAGGTAACCAGACCGAGGGACAGGGCGCTGTGGGCCAGAATGCCGAGCAGGGTATCGGTGGCCACCTGCTGGTTGCGGCTCATGATCACCAGCAGCATCGCCATGGCGAGGCAGCAGACCACCACTGCCAGGGTGAGATCGACCTGCAGCAGGATGCCCAGCGCGATGCCGAACAGGCAGGCATGGGAGAGGGTGTCGCCAAAATAGGCCATCTTGCGCCATACCACGAAGCTGCCGAGGGGGCCGGCCAGCAGGGCGATGCCGAGACCGGCCGCGAGGGCGTATAACAGAAAGCTGTCCACTTGAATGTCCTGTTGCTTGCGCTATTTGCTGTGAGCGTTGTTGCGAGAGGGCAGGCGGATGACGGGGGCCTGCGGTTCATGATGATGGTGTTCGCCATCGCAGTGGTGATGGTGGGTATAGACCGCCAGCACCTCCTGCTCCGGTCGCCCGAACAGGCGGGCAAATTCGGGGTGGCGGGCCACGCTTTCCGGCTCGCCATGACAGCAGACGTGGCGATTGAGGCAGATCACCTCGTGGGTGCTGGCCATCACCAGATGCAGGTCGTGGGATACCATCAGCACGGCGCAATTGAATTCGGCGGCGAGCTGGCCGATCAGGGCGTAGAGCTCGATCTGGCCGGTGATATCGACCCCTTGCACCGGCTCGTCCAGCACCAGCAGCTCGGGCTTGACCAGCAGGGCGCGTGCCAGCAGAACCCGCTGCATTTCACCGCCGGAGAGCTTCTGCATCCGGTTCTCCAGCAATCCTTCTGCGCCCACCCGGGTCAGAGCCTCCTCAATGGAGAGACGGCTGTTTTTGCCCAGTTGCAGGAAGCGGCGCACCGTCAGCGGCAGGGTGGGATCCAGATAGAGGCGCTGTGGCACATAGCCGACTCTCAGATCGCGGCTGCGGGTGATCTTGCCCGAATCCGGGGTGAGCAGACCCAGCACCAGCTTGCTCAGGGTGCTCTTGCCAGCCCCGTTGGGGCCGACCAGGGTGGTGATTTTGCCTTTATTGAGGGTAAAGGAGACCTTGTCGAGCACTGAGCGTCCATCGAACGAAAGACAGACCTCTTTCAGCTCTACCAGTTGGGTCATGACAGCTCCGGGGTTTACAGCCAGTGAGAGTTATAATATAACAAAAAACAGAAGCTGTTATATTATCACATACTCACCCCCTGACGAGATTCACCAATGAGAATTATTGCGCTTTTCACTGCCCTGCTGGCGGTGAGTTTGCCTGTTCGTGCCGTGGAGGTACTGACCACCATCAAGCCGCTCGGCTTCATCGCTGCGGCAGTCACTGACGGGGTGAGCGAGCCCAAGGTATTGTTGCCGACAGGCGCCTCTCCCCACGACTTTTCCCTGCGCCCTTCCGATATTCGTAGCATCAACAGCGCTGGCTTGGTGGTGTGGGTCGGCCCCGAGCTGGAAGGCTTCATGGCCAAGCCGCTGGCTAATCATCCCCATGCACTGGCCCTGACTCAGGTTGAGGGGATGCCGCTGTTCAACTACGCGACTCAGGATAGCCACGATTCCCATGATCATGATGCGCACGATCATGACCACGCGGCCCACGAGCACGGTGACCATGATGAAGGACATGAGGGGCATCATCACGAAGGGGTCGATCCCCATATCTGGCTTGGCCCGACGCAGGCCAAGGTGATTGCCAAGGCGATCGCAAGTGAACTGGGCAAACTGGATCCGGCCAATCAGGCTCGCTATGCCTCCAACCTCGCAGCATTTGATGCCAAGGTGGATGGCAAGGACAAGGGGATTGCTGGTCAGATGAAGGCGGTGAATGAGAAGGGGTACTTTGTCTTCCACGAGGCGTATGGCTACTGGGAGCGCCATTACGGCATGAGTTCAAAGGGTCACTTCACAGTAAGTCCGGAGCGTCGCCCGGGCGCCAAGACGCTGGTGGATATTCGCAAGGCACTGGAAGAGAAGCAGGCGAGCTGCATCTATGCCGAGCCGCAATTCTCACCGGCTGTGATCGAATCGGTGGCACGCAATACCGGCGCCAAGGTGCTGTTGTTGGATGAGGTGGGTGAACAGGTACCGCTCGGCCCGGATGGTTATCCCCAATTCATGCAGCAACTGGCAGACGCATTCGCCCAGTGTCGCTGATTGCCTGCTGAGCCTCTCATCCGGAGGGACTATACTGACCTCCAGCATCTGACATGGAGTGTCCGGTATGAAATGGTTGTTGATCCCGGCCTGTACTCTGGCGCTATGTTGCGCCAACGTGCAGGCTTCGCGTCTTTCCGAATATATTGCCAGTCCGGACCTGCGGGCCAAGCTGCAGGAAGTGTATGGTGGCCGGGCCATCCAGCGGGCCGAGGCATTTTCTCGCTTGCTCACCCCCAGAGCGGGTACAACCGACCAGCAGAAGATCGAGCTGGTGAACAATTACTTCAACAATCTGACCTACAGCGAGGATCCCAAGCTGTGGGGAGATGAGGATTACTGGGCCAATCCGCTGGAGTTCATCGGTGCCCGGGGTGGGGATTGCGAGGATTACAGCATCTCCAAGTACTACACCCTGATGGAGCTGGGGGTGGATGAGAAGAAGCTACGGCTGGCCTACGTCAAGGCGGTGCGTTACAACCAGTTCCACATGGTGACTCTCTATTTTCCGACGCCCAAGGCTGATCCACTAGTGCTCGACAACATCAACAGCCGGATCCTGCCGGGCAGCAAGCGTACCGATCTCATTCCCGTTTACAGTTTCGATGCCAAAAGCATCTGGATCATGAAGTCACGTCGGGAAGGGACGCTGGCGGGGAGTGCCGATCGGCTGGCGCAGTGGACATCGATGAAGACCCGTTTCTCCAGCGAGCAACTGCGCTCTCCCCGTCGTCAGCTATAGCTTGCCCGCCGCTTTCAACTCCTCGAAGTATTTCGCCGCGCCCGGATGCTGTTCAATGCTCAGCACCGGGCCGGTTTTATTGCACGCCCGGTGAAACACATTGGCGTAGCCATAAGTTTGTTCATTGAACTTGGTCTGCTGGGTCAGCATGGCCTTGGTCAGACGATAGACAGACTCTTCCGGCATGGTGGCATTGGTGACCAGGGTGGCGGCAATGGCAAAGGTGGGAGTCGCCTTCAGATTGCCGGGGTAGATACGGGCGGGCACCTGACTACGTTGATAATATTTGACCCCCTTGAGTAGCTGATCCCGGGTAGCCCCATCGATGGGGAGGAAACTGACCGCACAACGTTTGGCGGTGTCGAGCACAATCCGGTTGGGATGCCCCATCACCAGTGCAAATGCGTCGATCTGCTTGCTACAGAGCGCATCCGACAGGTTGGCCATGCTCTTCAGATCGAGATCCTGCTCTTTCGCTCCCAAGATGTTGAACAGGGTCAGCGCTGTCTGGCGGGTACCCGAGCTCTTCAACCCCATGTCTATGGGGGCGAGCTTGAGCTGCTCCAGTGACGTGATATCGCCATCGGCACGGATCACTATGGTGAAGGGCTCGGCATGGGTGGCAAACAGGGCGCGCAGCTCAGGTTGCGGCTGCGTGGCAAAAGGGCCCAAGCCCTGGCTTGCCTGATATAGCCAGTCCGACTGCACCATGGCGTAGGAGGTCTCGCCGCTCTTCAGTCGCTGCAGGTTTTCTATTGAACCCGATGTGGCTTGTAGCTTGCACTCAAGTTGTTCATCGACCTCATGGGCTAAACGGCAAAACTCTTTGGTTATCTGATGGTAAATCCCTGCTCACCACCGGTGGCGATAGTCACGGTTTCAGCCATCAGACCGGGTTGCCAAAGCAGAGGCAACAGCATGGCGAGCTTTTTCATGATTGAGCCTCCCTAGCATAACCATCGATACCCCAGGTCCGCAGTTTGTCGATGTCGTGGCACTCTCCTGATTCTGCCAGCAGGGTATAACCGGCGGCATGCATGGTTTGGGAGAGCAGATTCCAGTAGAGCGGCGCATCGGTCAGCTGACAGCTGATAAAGATGGGATTGAGCGGGTCAAGTTGATTGAAGGTGTCTGCATTGAGGGGTATGGCGCTGAAGGCGAGCTCGCACCCCTGTTCTTGTAGCGCGGCCAATGTGGACTGGCCGTGGGCGGGGAACGTGGCCACATCCCAGCGCCAATCTAGAGTCTTGCCGCGTCCCTGGCTCAGCTGGGGGGCGATTTCTGACCATTGTGGATGATTGAGCAGGGAGAGGGGCAGCAAGACCCCTTCTATATGAGAGTGCTGCCACTGTTGCAAAGCGGTCTGGATGGTCGCGAGATCGCTGTCTGCACCGAGGGGATGGTTGGGCAAGAAGCGCTGATAGAGCGAGATATCTCCTTGAGTTGAAACAAATTTTTGCAGTTGTCCGCCTTCCGGTAGCGGGCTTAGTCCTTGCAGTGGCTGCGGGTGGGTCAGTGGCAGCAGTTTTCCCAGCTGGGTGATTTTGAGTCGTTGTTGCAGCAGATCCCGTTTGCGTTCGGAAACCAATTGGTTGATGGAAAGTGCCACTTCTTTGAGGTCTTGCAACCAGGGAGTGGGCAGGGTGCTGTTGAACTGGTGTTTGCGGATACGGATCAGCTGCAGGTTGATCTGCTCCAGGGGCTGCAGCAGGCGTTTGCACACCAGGGAGATGATCAGGGTAAATACGACGAGGCCCGCCAGCAGCGCCAGACCGGTGCGACTGATGGCATTCCACAGATGCTGATAGGCGTAGCCGCTATGCCCCTCAAGGGTCAGACTGCCCAGCATGCGCCAGCCATCGGTCAACTCTTGCTCAATTTTGACGGGGGGCATGCCGATAACCGAGGGAAGCCAGCCGGGGACATTTTGCTGGGTAGAGTGGAATACCTTCTGAAACAGCACCTGACCATCCGGATCCACCAGAATGACCGAGCTGACGAAACCGCCATCAAGCATGGCATTGACGATGGTCTCGGCCAGCACATTGTCGTCATTGAGCAGGGTTCCTTGCAGCACCAGCCCGAGAGCGGTGATGGCGGTTTCCAGGTTGGCTGACATCTGGTCGAGGATGGATTGGCGGACTGTCGTGACTTCCAGTGCAAACAACAGCACTGCACCGATCAGGAACAGGACGACAATTATTCTGATTAACAGTTTTGCTAACGACATATCCACTCCATGGAAAAGTTATCGCAACATTTTAGGTTTCTATTCAGTATCGAATCCGACCCGGTTCTTAAAAATAGGAAAAAATGGTTAAAAAAGACGATCATTTCTGCCCATCCGGGCAGGTTATGCATAAAATGTGAGGTTCATGCAGATTGTGATGAACTATTTGTAACTATTTGTGTCCAACAAACAGTTTTATACGGTTTTGTCACAAACAGACATCGCAATTCACACTCTTTAGATCTAAATACAGGATAGCGGATGAAACGTCTCCGTCCCTTGGTAGTACAGGCTGCCAATTGGGAACCACCGGTTCCCCGCAAACACTTTTACGCCATGCTGATGCTGACGGCCATGACCCTGTCAGCAGTGGCATTATTGCCAGCTCCGGGTGACATCCTCGAGCGGCCGCTGCGTCTTGAGTTGCCCATTGATACCGCCGGTACGGCAACCAACGAAAACAACACCGACTTTAACGAAATTCCCGATCACGAACTGGTTGATCAGAGTGCGCCGGATGACGACATTCCGGTCGACACCACCCCCCAGTGGCAGGATTACCGGGTTCGCAACGGCGAAAACCTGACCGCCATTTTTAACAATCTCGGTCTCTCCACCACCACCCTCTACAAGGTGCTGGACGCGGACAACAAGAACTATCTGGCGCGCCTCAAGCCGGGCCAGAATATCGAGCTGCTGATCGATCAGGACAACATCCTGCAGCAACTCAAGATCCGCCTGAACATCAAGCAGACGCTGGTGATGGCGCGCAGCGATGATGCCTACACCGCCTCCATGATCAATGAGAAGGTCGAGTGGCAACCGCAGCGTTACAACGGGGTGATCAACGGCAGCTTCTATGTCAGTGCACGTAGTGCGGGCATTCCGGCCAACCATATCCAGAAAATTGCCAACCTGTTCCAGTGGCGGATGAATTTCGCCAAGGATCTGCAGAAGGGCGACAAGTTCAAAGTGCTGGTACGCCAGGAGACGGTGGAGGGCAAGAGCACCGGCAACAGCCAGCTGCTCGGCGTGGAAGTGATTAGCCAGGGCAAGAATGTGTCAGCCTGGCTGGCCGATGACGGCAACTATTATGACGGTCAGGGCAACAGTCTGGAGCGCGGATTCCGCCGCTACCCGACCCACAGCCGCTACCGGATCAGCTCCAACTTCAACCCGGCGCGCAAGCATCCGGTGACCGGCGCCATTCGCCCCCACGAGGGGACCGACTTTGCTCTGCCTATCGGTACGCCAGTGTTGGCGACCGGTGATGGTGTCGTCCAGAAGGCAACCAGCCACCCGCTGGCAGGTACTTATGTCGTTATCAAACATGGGCGTACCCTGGCGACCCGCTATCTGCACCTGAGCAAGCTGCTGGTCAAGCCTGGCCAACGGGTGAAGATGGGCGACAAGATAGGCTTTTCCGGCAACACAGGCCGTTCTACCGGTGCTCACCTGCACTACGAGCTGCGGATCAACAACCGCCCGGTCAATGCCATGACCGCCAAGCTGCCGATGGCTGAGCCCTTGAGCGGCAAGGAGCGTCGTCAGTTCCTCGCCAAGGTGAAGAGCTACCGCAAGGAGCTGGCCGCGGGTTGATACCAGTAGCCACCGCCTGAAATGAAAAGGCCCCGCCAGCTTGGCGGGGCCTTTTTGCATACGCAGTGATGATCAGTAACCCTTGTCGAAGTCGACCTTGCCATCCAGGGGCTGGCCATCGATAAAGTGGATGTAGTTGCGCACAAAGATCTGGGCCACATCCTCGGGAAAGCTGTAGGCGCTGTTGTGGGGGGTGACGATGAGGTTGGGTTGTCCCCACAGCGGGCTGTCGGCGGGCAGCGGCTCCTGCTCGAACACATCCAGCACCGCCATCGCCAACTTGCCGGTGCGCAGTGCGGTGAGCAGATCGCCTGAGTGTACGGCGCTGCCGCGGCCAACGTTGAACAGAATGGCGCCCGGTTTGCAGTGTTCGAATCGCGCGGCATTGAACAGATGGCGGGTATCGCGGGTAGCAGGGAGCACGCTGACGATGACATCGGCCTGTGCCAGCATCTTGTTGAGCGCAGGAAGCTGATAAACCTGATCAAACCCGGCCCGCTCCCGACCGCTGCGGCTAATGCCCAGCACCTTCATGCCAAAATGTTTGCCGGTCTGGGCGATATGCTGGCCAATGCTGCCGGTACCCAGGATCAGCATGGTGCGCCCCTTGAGGCCCTGATAGGGGTGACTCTGCCACAGCCGCTGTTTCTGCTGCTCTCGATAAAGGGGGATTTGGCGCATCAGACTGAGCAGGTGACCAAATACATACTCGCTCATCAGCGGGCCGAAGATGCCGCGCACATTGGTGAGCTGGTAGTCGCGGCGACTGTCAGGGTCGAGCAGCACATCGACCCCCGCATAGGTGGATTGGAACCAGCTCAGCTTGTTGGCTTTGGGCAGCAGCGGTTTGGCACGGGCCGGTTCGGCCATCAGAATATGGGCTTCGCCGATCAGCTTCTCGGCATCGCCCGGATTATCGGCTCGCAGAATGCGCAGATGGGGGAGGTTGGTGGCCTTGAGCAGCCGTTCGTAGTGAGCATTATCCTGGCTGAGCAAAAGAAGGGTACGTTGGCTCATACTCTTGTTCCTTATCAGAATTTGCGGCGCAACAAGATGCCGCTCTCGACCCATCTTACCTGACTTCATATCGCAACATAGCCGACCAGGGCGCTTTTTCGTTTTCGCCGCGCACCTCGTGGGCTACAATCTGCCCCACATTTTGCAAAGGATCCGACTCCAGTGTTTGGTGACAAGTTTTATAAGCGACTGGCCGAGCTACAGCCTTGGCAACAGACCGTCTACACCCTGGCGCTGGCAGAGCGCATGTATCCCAACTATGCCCTGTTCTGTCAGGCCTCCGGCTTTGGCAATGCTGGCGCTTTCCGGCATGCGCTGGATCAGATGTGGGTCTACCTCACCGTCAAGGGATCCCGGGTCAATCTGGGGGCCATTCTCGAAGAGTTCGAGTCTCACATTCCGGATCCCCGCAAGTTTGAATCCTACGGTGCTTATCCCGCGCTGGATGCCTGTGTTGCGCTGGGCTGCGCCTACAACTCGGTGATCTGCCGGGTTGGCGAAGAGGCCAACGATGCCAGCCATGCGTCAGTCGGTACCGTGGCCGGTTTTATCGAGCTGCTGGAAGAGCGGGATCTGACCGAAGAGGAGCTCTACGAGCACGAGTACATGGAAGCTGAGCTGGAGTTTCAGGTCGAATTGCTCAAGCGGGTTGCCCACGAGCGCGACAGCGACCGCATTCTGGCCATCAAGGCCTTTGCCGCTCAGGATGGCGTCTCCAATATCGGGATCAGCCTGGAAGAGTAATCCTCTGCGGCCCCTGATCGAAAAAAGCTCCCGTTCGGGAGCTTTTTTTATGCCTGGAATTGTTCAACTGCTTATACCTGCTCTTCGGTGAGGGGTCTGACGCTCAGTACTGGGGCGGCATCGATTTCGTCGGCATTCATCATGGAGGAGATGCGTTGCAGGGAAGAGAGCAGCAGGGTCTGCTCCCACGCTTCCAGCGCCTGAAAACGTTGGATGAAGCGCTCTTGCAGCGGGGTCGGGGCCTGAGCCAGCAGGGCGCGGCCTGCGTCAGTCAGTGTCGCGTGAACCTTGCGCTTGTCGGTATTGCTGCGAACGCGCTGCACCAGTTGGCGGCTCTCCAATCGGTCCATGATGGTGGTGGCGGTGGCCTGGCTCATGTTGGTGTGATCGGCCAGCTGACGCATGGAGATCTGTCCCAGTTCGTCGATCCCTTTGAGCAGCAAGAGTTGCGGGGAGGTGAGCCCAGCTTCTTTGATTAAGCGCCTGGAGTGCATGTCGATGGCACGAATAATCTGGCGCAGGGCGACCAGCACTTCATCATGTTTTTCCATGGGGTGTGCGTCATTGGAGGGCTATGGAGAGGGACAAAATTTTCCGCCTAATTCGTCACAAGGTCAATATGGTTTTTGTTGTAATGATTTCTGCTCTAATTAATTTTGTGTTAGGTTGACGGATATTTCACGAAATTCACCCTGACAATTAAGGAGCGAAATGATGAATGACGAGCTGGATATCAAGTCTCTGGTGGCCGAGTTACGTGTGGTAAGAGTGCGCTACGAACTGCCGGATACCTCGGCTTTTGTGCGCTATCAGCCTGCCTATGATGAAGACCCGAACAACCTCAAGGTACACCACTATGATGGTGAGTTACCCCTCTCTTGCAGTGAGACAGGTACTTTCAACCTAAAGGAGTTGGTAAATGAATTGCGCTACGCCTATGTGCTGGTGCACCTCTTTCCTGACGAAAGTGCCATGAACTTCTATCTGACCGGCCTGGATACCGGTCTGGCTCAGCTGGAGTTCATCGGTGGCTCTTACGACTTCAACCGCCTCTGGATCACCAGCGGTATCTCCAATCTGGGCGTCCCCATGGCGATCTTCCTTGGCAAGCGTCACGCCGTGAATGGCCAGCCCTCGGTTTCGCTGGTGGATCACCGCGAACAGGCGGCTGGCAAACTGGTCTATCGCGCCATCGGCGGTGCCGGTGATCATGTGGGCGAAGACTTTTTCAACAACGACTAAGGAGGCTGGATGCGAGCAAGCAAAGGGCTATTGAAAGGCCTCAACCCGACCATGGCCATGACGGCCCTCACCGTGATCACCCTGTTTTTGCTGTTTGGCGTATTTGTTCCCGATACCGCGGCCGCCTGGTTTGTCGGTGCCAAGGATCGGATTATTGCCGGGTTCAAGTGGTACTACATTCTGGTGGTCGCCCTGTTCCTGTTCTTCGCTGTCTACCTGATGTTCAGCCGTTTTGGCAGTATCCGGCTGGGTGACGACGACCAGGTACCGGAGTTCGGCTACTTCGCCTGGTTCTCCATGCTCTTTAGCGCTGGCATGGGGATCGGTCTGGTGTTCTGGAGCATCGCCGAGCCGATGAACCATCTGCAGGGCAATCCGTTCATTACCGAAGGGATGACCCCGGACGCGGCCCAGATCGCCATGCGCCTCACCTTTTTCCATTGGGGCCTGCACCCTTGGGCCATCTATGTGATCGTCGGCCTGGCACTGGCCTTTTTCAGCTATCGGCGCAAGTTGCCGCTGGCGATCCGCTCCGTGCTTTACCCCATCCTCGGTGAGCGGATTTACGGTTTCTGGGGCCATGCGGCCGATGTGCTGGCGGTGTTCGGCACTGTCTTCGGGGTGGCGACCTCCCTTGGTTTGGGGGTCTCCCAGATGAATACCGGCCTCAACCAGATGTTTGGTATGGCGGTGTCGCAGTCCAACCAGCTCTGGCTGATTGGTGGCATCAGTCTGATCGCCACTCTGTCGGCGGTCTCCGGGGTCGGGCGCGGGGTGAAGATCCTCTCCGAGCTCAATATCTGGCTGAGCGTGTTTGTGCTCGCGCTCTTTCTGGTGCTGGGGCCGACCACCTATATCCTCAACGCCTATGTACAGAACATCGGTGATTACCTGCAGAACATCGTCAAACTGAGCTTCTGGACCAACACCGAGGCCAACGGCACTTCGGCCTGGCAGTCGAGCTGGACGGCGTTTTACTGGGGCTGGTGGATTGCCTGGGCGCCGTTTGTCGGCATGTTTATCGCCCGCATCTCCAAGGGGCGCACCATTCGCGAGTTTGTGCTTGGCGTGCTGCTGGTGCCTTCGCTGCTCGGCATGTTCTGGCTCACCGTGTTTGGCGGTACGGCGATGAATCTGGAGCTGTTTGGTGGTGGCGGCGTGGTCGCTGCGGTCAATCAGGATGTGACGCTTGCGCTCTACAAGACGGTCGAACTGCTGCACTGGGATACCTTCGGCTGGATCGCCAAGGCCGTGCTAACCCTGCTCATCTGCACCTACTTCATCACCTCCAGTGACTCGGGTACGCTGGTTATCACGACTCTGCTCTCCATCGGTGATCAGGAGCCGCCGGTACTGCACCGCGCCGTATGGGGTCTGGGGCAGGGGCTGGTTGCCGCTATCCTTCTGGTTTCCGGCGGCCTGGCGGCCTTGCAGGCAGCCAGCATCATAGCGGCGCTGCCGTTCTCGGTGATCATGTTGGCGATGTGCTATTCGCTGATGCTGGGGCTCAAGCAAGAGAGCCAGCGCCAGTTCGAGTATCGCCAGAATCTCAAGCGCCACGATGGCTCATCCCATATGAGCCTGATGGAGCGAATTGGTCCGGCATAACGGCATCAGCAGGGGTTAGCGCCCCCTCACATATCAATCTGGATGTAAAACGGCCGCCCTAGCGATGCTCTCCTTGCGGAGTTCATCATCAGGGCGGCCGTCTGTTATGGGGCCGAGGTTACTCCTCGATAAAGGTCCACTCATCCTTGATGCGGCTGATGGCATCAGTGCGCTTTTTGGCGAGCTGCTCCTTGATCTCTTCCCCTTTGAAACCGGCCGCCACTATCTCTTTCACCGGCACCACCTGGGCGGCTGCCAGCGCTTCGCCCACATAGTCCGGCTCGGCGTAGACCCGCTCCTCGAAACCGGTGCGGCCATGGAAGTCGGCGCGGCAGGCATCCAGCAACTGGGCAAAGCGCTCGGGGCGGCGCCAGGCATCCGCCTTGTCGAACACCTTGAGCAGGGTGGCGGGCTTGAGCTCAAAGGCGATGTGGATGTGGGTATGCAGATCGCTCACCAGCAGCGCCAGATCCCGGCACTCGTTGGGAACCCGGAACCGCTCGCACAGGGCGCGAATAAGCGGCAGCCCCTTCTGGCCGTGACCGT
Organism: Aeromonas aquatilis; assembly: GCF_054052405.1. Taxonomy (NCBI): domain Bacteria; kingdom Pseudomonadati; phylum Pseudomonadota; class Gammaproteobacteria; order Aeromonadales; family Aeromonadaceae; genus Aeromonas; species Aeromonas aquatilis. The sequence continues at coordinate 64,663 of NZ_JBSTYP010000023.1, forward strand.
GATGGCTTGGCCAGAACTCCTTGGGGGTTACTCCCTTGCCAAGGTCGTGGCAGAGGGCGGCAAAGCGGACGGTCAATTCCGGGGAGATCCGGCACGCCTGCTCCAGCACCATCAGGGTGTGGATGCCGGTGTCGATCTCCGGGTGCCACTTGGCCGGGGCGGGGACGCCAAACAGGGCGTTGATTTCGGGGAACAGCGCCTTCAGGGCGCCGCACTGGCGCAGCACCTCGATAAAGATCTGCGGGGTCGGCCCCAGCAGCACCTTCTCCAGCTCCTTCCAGACCCGCTCCGGCGTGAGGTGGGCCAGCTCGCCAGCGGCCGTCATCTCGCTCATCAGGGCGAGAGTTTCCGGCGCTATGGTAAAGCCCTGAGCGTGGAAGCGGGCGGCGAAGCGGGCGACCCGCAGGATGCGCAACGGATCTTCGGCAAAGGCGGGGGAGACGTGGCGCAGCAGCCGTTTTTCCAAATCCTCAATGCCACCGTAGGGATCATGGAGCTGGCCCTGAGCATCTTCGGCGATGGCGTTGATGGTGAGATCCCGGCGCAGCAGATCCTGCTCCAGCGTCACATCGGGAGCTGCGTGGCAGACAAAGCCGGTGTAGCCCCGACCCTGTTTGCGTTCGGTACGGGCGAGTGCATACTCCTGCTGGGTTTTGGGGTGAAGAAACACGGGGAAGTCGCGACCGACCTGGGTAAACCCCAGTGCCAGCATCTGCTCCACGGTGGCGCCGACCACCAGATGATCCCTGTCGCCTTGCGGCAATCCCAGCAGGCGATCCCGCACTGCGCCCCCAACCAGATAAGTCTGCAAACCGTCTCTCCCGTCATCAATTGTGGGGCCGAGTATATCGTCTTTGTTACCGCTTTGCTGCCTGACCACCACCTGCCCGCAGCGCCAGTCAGCGCGGCTTTGACTTGGGCGTGACGAGGCCTTACGCTGCCGCACCAGAAAGCTGGCGCTGTGCTGCGGGATGACTTTATGTCCGCGCAGGCCAGATGAGCCGAAGGAACCGCAGAGTTCCCCTTATATCAACGACATGAGAACAACGTGAATCAATCAACCTTCGCAAGTCGGGTTCTGGAGTGGTACGAGCTTCATGGCCGCAAGACCCTGCCCTGGCAGCAGGAGAAGACCCCTTACCGGGTCTGGGTCTCGGAGATTATGCTGCAGCAGACTCAGGTCGCTACCGTGATCCCCTACTACCAGCGTTTTATGGCACGCTTCCCCGATGTGGTGGCGCTGGCTGATGCCCCCGTCGACGAGGTGCTGCACCACTGGACCGGGCTTGGCTACTACGCCCGGGCCCGCAACCTGCACAAGGCGGCCCAGCAGATCCGCGATCATCACCATGGCCTCTTTCCCGAGCGCTTTGACGAGGTGATGGCGCTGCCGGGTATTGGTCGTTCTACCGCCGGGGCAGTACTGTCGCTCTCTCTTGGTCAGCCTCACGCCATCCTTGATGGCAATGTGAAGCGGGTACTCACCCGCTGGCTGGCGCTGCCGGGCTGGCCCGGCCAGAAACAGGTGGAGAATGAACTGTGGGAGATCGCCATCCGGCTCACTCCCAAGCTGGGTGTGGCGCAATACAATCAGGCGATGATGGATATCGGGGCCACTATCTGCACCCGCAGCAAACCTGCCTGTGATCGCTGTCCGGTGCGGGCCGATTGCCAGGGGCTGTCGCAAGGCAAGCCTACCGCTTATCCCAACAGCAAGCCCAAGAAGAGCATTCCGGCTCGCGATGGCATCATGCTGCTGATCCGTCACGGTGATGAGTTGCTGCTGGAGAAGCGGCCGCCGCAGGGGATCTGGGGCGGGCTCTACTGCTTCCCGCAGGTAGCCTCGCTGGCGGAGGTGGATGGTCTGCTGGCGTCCCTCGGCCTGAGCCATCACGGTTATCGGGAACTGGCCGGTTTTCGCCATACCTTCAGCCACTTCCATCTCGATATTCAGCCGCTGCTGATTGACATTGATGAGGCGCAGCCGCTGCGGCTCATGGAAGCAGATAACCGACTCTGGTATAACTTACGCCATCCTGCCGAGGTGGGGCTGGCGGCCGCCACGGCCCGTCTGCTCGCCTATCCAGAGTTACAACCATAGAGGTCAACATGAGCCGTACTGTATTTTGCCAACGCCTGAAAAAAGAGGGCCCGGGTCTGGATTTCCAACTCTATCCCGGTGAGCTCGGCAAGCGGATTTTTGACAACATCAGCAAGGAAGCCTGGGCCGAGTGGCAGAAGAAGCAGGTGATGCTGATCAACGAGAAAAAGCTCAACATGATGAATCTTGAGCATCGCCAACTGCTGGAAAAAGAGATGGTCAGCTACCTGTTTGATGCAGGTGAAGTGCAGATCGAAGGTTACACCCCGCCTGCCCAGTAAGCTCTCCGGCTGTTGTACGTGTGAACAGGTGCGGGAATGGCGCCACACTGGCGTGACCGCTCCTGAAGTCGCAGCAAATGAATGATGGGCAGCTCTGCTGCCCGGTTTGAGGATCCTATGGGCCGAATTTTTTGGCTGCTGTGCACCCTGCTGTTTCTCTCTGCCTGCTCATCCTCCCCCAAGCCCAGCGGGAGTGAGGATGACGATCTGGTCAACGGCAAGGACATCCGCGGTTTTGAACACATGATCAGCGCGCTCTCCCATAACGTGAACGAGATATGGGGGCGGGAGGCGCTGTTTGCGGGCAAGTTTGACTACGTAAAATACACGGATCAGTACAAGAGCCGGGCCCACATCGACTTCTCCAGCGGACACATCATGGTGGAGACGGTCTCGGGCATAGATCCCCGCGCTCACCTGCGTCGCGCCATCATCGAGACCCTGCTGACGCCGGACGATCCGGCCGAAGTGGATCTTTACTCCGACCGGGAAATTCTGACCGGCGGCGAGCCCTTCCTCTACGGTCAGGTGCTGGATAATCAGCGCCAGCCAATCCGTGCCTCCTGGCGCGCCGAGCGTTATGCCGATTACCTGCTCAACACGGCGATGAAGAAGCGCACTCTGGGTATTCGCACCATCTTCTTCGTCGATATACCCATGGTGGCCAACCATGAAGATCGGCGGGGCTACAAATATGCGGGGATCATCCGGGAAGCGTCGCGCAAATACGGCGTGCCGGAGAGCCTGATCTATGCGGTGATCAAGACCGAGAGCAGCTTCAACCCCTATGCGGTGAGCCATGCCAACGCTTATGGCCTGATGCAGGTGATCCCGGCCACCGCCGGTCGTGATGTCTATGTGCGGGTCAAGGGCAAGAACGGCCAGCCGACGCGGGAGGAGCTGTTCAACCCGGCCTACAACATCGATGTCGGTACCGCCTATCTGCACCTGTTGCAGACCGTCTATCTGGCGGATATTCAGGATCCGCGCTCCCGTCGCTATGCGGTGATCTCCGCCTATAACGGTGGTGCGGGCGGGGTGCTCAATACCTTCTCCAGCGATCGCAAGGCGGCGCCGGGCCGGATCAACCGGCTCTCCCCCGAGGCGGTCTATCAGGTGTTGACCGAGCAACATCCCAAAGAGGAGGCGCGCCGTTACCTCTACAAGGTCAATCAGGCCGAGAAGGGGTTTAAGAGAGCGTTTGCCAGTCGGGCCGGTTAAGCGGTGACGCTGGGTTAACCATGCAAAAGGGCGCTTGATATCAAGCGCCCTTTTAACGTCTGGCCAGTTCGTCGTTGCAGTGGCCTTATTTGGCGATAAAGCCGCCCTTGGTCTGCGGGGCCGCGCCTACTTTCTCCAGGGTTTTCACTTCCACTTCAGTCTTGTTCCAGCTGTGGTCCACTTCACCACGGATGCGGATCTGATCATCCGGGCCCACTTCGGTGCCACGCCACACATCCTGATCCACTTCGACCTCCACCTCACCGCTGGCGTCGCGGAACAGATAGTTCTCGCCGCCCAGGTGCTTGACCAGTTTCCCTTCCAGGGTGGCCCAGCTGTCATCGGCCAGATCTTTCAGTTGAGCAACGGAAACCTTGTTCTGCTCTTGCGGGCCGGTATAGGCCGCCATGGCGAAAGAGGAGACAGACATCAGGGTCAACAGTCCGATTACGCTTGCGCTTGCCTTGTTCATTTCATACTCCTGTCGTTGGTATGAGGCCATTGTGCCGCGCGGGGCGTGAAACAAGCGTGAAAGAAATACGCAGATGTGATTGTCTGTTTTGTGAGCGCAAGCGATTTCATCGGTGATGGAACATGTGTGATTTCATCTGGAACTGTAATCTGTCGCCTTCACCAGAAGTCAGTGGCGGCAGACTCTTCCCGTGCTTGCTGCCATTCGAGGGAAGTCCGCAGGTCTCACCTGCTTAATCGAAGAGCATAACAATATGAAAAAATGGCTTGTTTGTTTATTGGGGTTAATGGCATTGACCGCGCAAGCGGCAGAGGGACGCCAGCCTTTTTCCCGGGTCGTGATGTTTGGTGACAGCCTCTCCGACACCGGCAAGATGTACAAGAAGATGCGGGGATATCTCCCCTCCAGCCCACCCTACTTCAACGGGCGCTTCAGCAATGGCCCGGTGTGGCTGGAGCAGTTGGGTGACGAGCGTTTCCCCGGGCTGGTCGTGGCCAACGAGGCGGAAGGCGGCGCGACTGCGGTGGCCTATAACAAGCTGGGCTGGTTTAACAAGTGGGCATGGGATCCCAAATATCAGGTGATCAACAACCTCGATTACGAGATCGATCAGTTCCTGAAAAAGGACAAGTTCCGCCCCGATGACCTTGTGGTGATCTGGGTCGGTGCCAACGACTATCTGGCCTATGGCTGGAACACCGAGCGGGATGCGGATCGGGTGATCGATACCATCCGACTGGCATCTAACCGGTTGGTGCTCAACGGTGCGCAGCAGATCCTGCTGTTCAACATCCCGGATCTGGGGCAGACCCCATCAGCTCATAGCATGAAGGTGGTGGACAAGGTGCGTCATGTTGCCAGCTACCACAATCAGCGACTGCAAAATCTGACTCGGGAACTGGCTCCCCTCGGCATTGTGAAACTGTTCGAGGTAGACAAACAGTTTGACGAAATGGTGCGCGATCCCCAGCTGTTTGGGCTGAGCGACATCGAACACGCCTGTTACGGTGGCGGCTATATGTGGAAGCCGTTCTCCGGCAGCCCTGCCGAGCTTGCCACGGCCCCTGCTTTGAGTCTGTCCGAGAAGGTGGCCATTGCCGGAAACCCGATCCTGGCACAGGCTGTAGTGAGCCCGCAGGCAAAACGTAGTGCCGCAGCCCTCAACTGCGACGAGCATATGTTCTGGGATCAGGTGCATCCGACCAGAACAGTGCATAAGGTATTGAGTCAGCGTGTCGCTGATTTTATCGATCAGCACTACGAGTTTGTTCGTCACTGATATCGTTTCGGGCCAGCATGTTGCTGGCCTTTTTCCTCTCTCTGTCCTCATCTTTGCGTCTTTTTGCGTCACATCCAGTTCAAATAACAAACGTTTGTTGCTGTTTTTGTAACGTAGTTGCGTTAGAGTGTTTTTTGTTAATTGATATCAGTGACTTGAAAATAGGCTAACGTTGATATGCTGCGATCGCTTTTGAGTGGTTGCGCCTATAAGACGAGGTGATATCAATCAACCTTCTCCTACATAAAGTTGCAGAGGCTCAGACATGAAAAAATCATTGATTACCTTGCTGGTTACCGGCTTGCTTGCGGCCAATGCCCAGGCTGCCGGGCAAGACAACACCTGGTATGGCGGTGCCAAACTGGGTTGGTCCAACTTCTACGGCATTGATGAAAGCAACAGCTTTACCCTCGGCAATGAGACCAATGATGCTCTTGGTGCTGGTGTATTTGCCGGCTATCAGCTTAACAAGAACCTGGGCATCGAATATGGCTACGATTATCTGGGTAAGTACAAATATGATGCCCGTTCAGCCACGGGCGCAGCGTTTCAAGATGAAGTTCAGGCCCAACTTATTCATTTATCATTGAAGCTGGGCTTCCCTGTAACTGATAGCCTCGACCTGTATGGACGTATCGGCGGTGGTTATGCGGCCGCGAACAGTGACCTGAAAGGGGGTGATGGCCGGTTCAACGTTGTCAGCGCGCTGGGTGCTGAGTATGCCTTCAATCGTGATTGGGCTGCCCGTCTTGAATATCAATACACTACCCCCTACGGCAGTCGAGACAATACCGGGTTGCGTATGGACAATGGCCTGCTCTCTGTGGGCGCAGTCTATCGCTTTGGTCAGGTTGCCCCTGTGGCGCCCGCTCCGGCCCCGGAACCTGCTCCTGCACCTGTGATGGTTGAGAAGCAGTTCACCCTGAGCTCCGATGTGCTGTTTGACTTCAACAAGGCGACCCTCAAGCCAGAGGCCAGTCAGGCACTGGATAGCCTCTATACCCAGATTGAAGAGGCGCGACCCAAAGATGGCGTGGCAACCGTAATTGGTCACACCGACCGTATCGGTTCCGATGCCTACAACCAGAAGCTCTCCGAACAGCGTGCCCAGACCGTTGCCAACTATCTGGTTGGTAAAGGGATCCCGGCCGCCAAGATCAATGTGGAAGGGCGTGGTAAATCCTCACCGGTTACCGGCGACAGCTGCGTCAGCAAGTCCAAGCGTGAGCTGATCGTCTGCCTGGCTCCGGATCGCCGTGTTGATGTGAAAGTCGAAGGTGTCAGCGAGGTGCAGGAGTAATCCTTCACACTGAGCAGAGTTCCACTGGGGCTGGAATAAACAGCCCCTGTTGGAGCAAGAGAGACCAAAAAGCCAGTTAGTTGATCTGACTGGCTTTTTCATTTCGAGGAGCAAGGCGTTACGAAGGTTGCAGTATCAGGACGGAAGCGGCATCACCCGGTTGCGGCCCAGCTCCTTGGCCTTGTAGAGCAGCTTGTCGGTACGTTCGACCAGACAGTCCGCGCTCTCCTGACCGTTGAACTCACCCACGCCAAACGAGGCTGTGATGTGGTCGATGCGGCGGCCTGATTTGCGATCCAGAATCGACATCCGTTCGATGGCCCGTCGCATGCTTTCCGCCATCTGTCTGGCCAGCGCCAGCGAGCGATGGGGGACCAGCATGGCGAACTCCTCCCCACCCAGCCGATAGGCGGTGACCCCCTCCTTGCAGGCATCGCGCAGCCGTTTGCTGAAGGCGCGCAGCACCTGATCGCCGAGCAGGTGCCCATATTCGTCGTTGAAGTTCTTGAAGCGATCGATATCAGCAAGGATCAGCGAGAAGGATTGCTGGCTGCGGATCAGCCCCTCCAGCTCCAGATCGAAGGCGCGACGATTGAGCAGGCTGGTGAGGGCATCTTCGTTGGCCAGCTTGCGGGTCTCGTTGAGCGCCGCTCGCAGCTCCTTGATCTCTCTCTCCGCATTGCTGATCTGATTGCGAAAGTGCATGGTGGACATCCGCACATCCCGCGATTCACGCACCAGATCCCGCAAGATGCCCATGGTGTCTTCCAGGCTGAAGCCCTCATCGTCGATCTTGCTCAACTTGTCAAAACTCTTGTCGAGCATCTCCTGAAACATGCCGGTATCGGAGATGGCGTCCTGCATGGAGTGACCGAGCTCGTTAGCCATGGCGGCCAGGCTCAGTTTCATCGCCTCCATCTGCTTCTCATCCTGAGCGGCCAGATACTGGTGATAGAGCCGTTCGCAGGTGGTGAGCGAGCAGGTTCCCTGCAGCTTGACAGCCTGATCGATCGCCTGGTTGAGCTCGGGCATGCTGGCCGAGACATAGTTGTACCACAGGTGGTAATTGTCCGGCGTCGTGGGGATCTGGTACTTGATCATCAAAGGGACCGCTTGTTTGAGATAGGCGGCGGATTGGGCAAATGTGTCCTTACTCATGAGTTCTGTGTCTCATCATGCCAGCGAACTGAAGATAGTATGACAGAGAGATTGGCCAAAAGGCAGCCGATGGATGCCATTCGCCCCCCCCTCCGATATAATGGCACCGTTACCACCTACCCTAAGGCCTGCTTATGTCTCAAAAAGATCCTTTCCTCCAACGCGAGGCCGAAAAATACGATAACCCCATCGCCAGTCGCGAGTTGATCCTGGAACTCATCAAGGGCCATGAAAAGCCCATGTCCCGTGAAGAGTTGGCCAAGGTCCTCAAGCTGAAAGATGAAGAGCCGTTGGAAGCCTTGCGTCGTCGTCTGCGCGCCATGGAGCGCGATGGACAACTGGTATTCACTCGCAACCAATGTTATGCCCTGCCGGATCGCCTGAATCTGGTCAAAGGTTATGTAATCGGCCACAAGGATGGCTTCGGTTTTCTGCGTCCGGAAGGTGGTGGTCCGGATCTGTATCTGAACAACCGAGAGATGCAACGCCTGATGCATGGCGATTACGTGCTGGTGCAGCCGACCGAGATCGACCGCAAGGGGCGTCAGGAAGCGCGTCTGGTGCGCCTGCTCAAGTCCCGTGAGGCAGATATTGTCGGCCGTTACTTCGTCGAGAATGGCGTTGGTTTCGTGGTGCCGGATGACAGCCGTATCGGCCAGGACATCATCATCCCGGAAGGGGAGAACAAGGGGGCTCGCCAGAGCCAGGTCGTGGTCGTGCGCATCAACCAGCGCGCCACCTCCCGCATCAATGCCGTCGGCACCGTACTGGAAGTGCTGGGCGAGAACATGGCGCCGGGCATGGAGATCGAAATTGCCCTGCGTACCCACGGCATTCCGCATACCTGGCCGGAAGAGGTGACCAAAGAGGTTGCCGGTCTCGGCGAGCAAGTGCCGGAGAAAGCCAAAGAGGGCCGCATCGACCTGCGCGCCCTGCCGCTGGTGACCATCGACGGGGAAGATGCCCGTGACTTCGATGACGCCGTCTTCTGTGAAGCCAAACGTGGTGGCGGTTGGCGGCTGTGGGTTGCCATTGCCGACGTCTCCGCCTATGTGAAGCCGGGTACTGCTCTCGACACCGAAGCTTATCAGCGCGGCAACTCCGTCTACTTCCCCGAGTTCGTGGTGCCCATGCTGCCGGAGGTGCTCTCCAACGGCCTGTGTTCCCTGAACCCGCAGGTTGACCGCCTCTGCATGGTGTGCGAGATGACCATCTCCGCCTCTGGCCGCATGTCCGGCTACAAGTTCTACGAAGCGGTAATGAACTCTCACGCCCGTCTCACCTACACCAAGGTGGCGGCGATCCTCGACGGGGATCCCAAGCTGCGCCAGCAGTATGACCCGCTGGTGGGCCATATCGAAGAGCTCAACAACCTCTACAAGGCGCTCAAACAGGCTCGTCATCAGCGCGGCGCGGTGGAGTTTGAGAGCGAGGAGACCCGCTTCATCTTCAACGCCCAGCGCAAGATCGACCGCATCGTGCCGCTGGTGCGCAACGACGCCCACAAGATCATCGAAGAGTGCATGATCCAGGCGAACGTGGCTGCCGCCCGTTATATCGAGAAGAACGAAGCCGCCGCCCTGTTCCGGGTGCATGACCGTCCGGGCGAAGAGCGTCTGACCGGTTTCCGTGACTTCCTGGCCGAACTGGGTCTGGAGCTCAAGGGTGGTCTCGAGCCCGAGCCGAAGGATTTCGCCGAGCTGGCTGCCAAGTTTGAAGGGCGCCCCGATGCGGAGCTGCTCTCCACCATGCTGCTGCGCTCCATGCGTCAGGCCATCTATCAGGCCGACAACATCGGTCACTTCGGTCTGGCCCTGAAGTCCTACGCCCACTTCACCTCGCCGATCCGTCGTTACCCCGACCTCATCCTGCACCGCGCGATCAAGTATCAGACCGCCAAGGAGCAGCAGGCCAACCTGCGCCACAAGTGGACCCCGAGCGGTGGTTACCACTACCAGCTGGAAGAAGTGGACCCGATGGGCGAGCACTGCTCCATGACCGAGCGCCGTGCCGATGATGCCACTCGCGATGTGGCCGACTGGCTCAAGTGCGAGTACATGCTGGATCACGTGGGTGACGAGTTCGACGGCGTGATCGCCAGCGTCACCGGCTTTGGCTTCTTCGTGCGTCTGGCCGAGATCCACATCGACGGTCTGGTGCATGTCAGCACCCTCACCAACGACTACTACCAGTTCGACCCGTTGCACCAGCAGCTGATCGGCGAGAACTTCCGCCGCCGCTACCGTCTGGGCGACAAGGTGCGGGTCAAGGTGATGGGCGTCAATCTGGACGATCGCAAGATCGACTTCGTGATGGTGGAAGAGCCCCTCAAGATCACCGGCAAGAACGCCAAGCAGGCGGTTCGCAAGATGGCCGAGATCAAGAAGGAGAAGGCCAAGAGCGCCGAGCGCCACGAAAAGCGCAAAGAGAAAGATGGCAAGGAGAGCGGCAAACCCGCCAAGGGGGGCCGTGCCAAACCCAGCAACAGACGACCGAGCAAAAAGGCTCGCGACAAGGCCAAGGGGTAAGCCCTCGGCCTATGGCTTGGGTCCGGCGACCTGGGGCTAGGCTGTAAGGGGCTGATGGCCCCGGGTTATCTTCGCCAGCGCCTGATAGTCCTGACGACGAAAAAAATCCGAACCCTGTTACCGGGGTTCGGATTTTTTATGGTCAGCGAAAAGGGGAGGGGCTTAGATTCTGGGCGGAGTTCGGCCAAGCTCCGTGCCTATGGCGAGGGGCATACTCCCTGCGGGATTGCCACGCTATTGGCCGCTACGTGGTGCTCAGAAGGTGGGTGTCCTATTTTTCACTATGCTCATCACCCCAGTGCTGTTTCAGGCGACTGATGGTATTGGCCGACAACCCCTTGGCCTTGTCACCGAGCAACGCGCCCAGCGCCTCCTGATAGTCCCCGGTGGTAATCCCACGCAGATACAGCCAGGGCAGCAGCAGCGAACAGTTGAAGCAGATCCCTGAGCCGCTTCTGTCGCGTACCTTGGGCACTTTGATCTCGACATCGCCGATCCCGGTCTGGATAGTGCGTTCAGGCAAAAATCCGTTGTGCACCACCGCTTGGCGGCCATCGGGGTGCTTGCGCTGAGCGTGGAGCTCGAGCAGAGCCTGGAGCTCAGCCTCCACAGCTTGGGCAATCAGGTCTATGGCTCCTGCACGCAGCAGGTCTGTGAGCGGATCAGTTGGCTTATCTTCTGGTTGTGGCAAGGCCCTGAAGGTAGAATTGGCCATGGCGTATCACCTCTGTTGATTGAGATTCTTGCTGGAATCAATCAGCAGGATACGCCACCTCTTCTATCCCTCCGTACACCAGAAATCACCATAACTCCCATCTCGCTGCAAAGTGGTCAGTTCCATCAGAGCGTCAGCCAAATACAGCAGCAGTTGAAGCAGCACTTTGGCCTGAGCTTCAGTCTCGGGGCCATCAGCGAAGCACAAGGGCGGGTCAGTGCCATGCTGACGCCCACTCATCAAGCCATCAAACAGCAAGTCCAATCGGCCTCGCTTATTCATGCCGATGAAACCCGTCATCAACGGGGTAGCGAGCGACGCTGGATGTGGATGGCGCTAAGCAAGATAGCGGTCTGTTTTATGACTGCCTACGGTCGTGGCACCGACGCCGCCAAGCGGTTGTTGGGGTCAGAGCTGACCGGTGTGCTGGTGACGGACCAATATGTGGCCTACCGGTTTGTCGGCGCAAGTCAGCGCCAACTCTGCTGGGCCCATGTGCTGCGCAATGTGCTCGCCACCGTTATGAAGATGGCGACCTTGACAAGAAGCGGTATCTGCGCCGGCTCAGGAGGTATAGGCAGAGCTGGTTAACGCAGCTGGAGCAAGGTGTCATGGTGTGCACCAAGCGCTATCGGGGTCGTTGCGAGTGGCTTATCATGGATGATGAGATGCTGTGGCGGTTTCTGAGTGATGACGATATTCCGCTGACCAACAATGAGGCGGAGCGAGCGCTGCGCGGCTATGTGCTGTGGCGAAAAGGGAGCTACGGGGTGTGTTCACTCCGTGGGGAGTTGTTTAGTTAGCGCATCCTGTCGTTGGTGGAGACGGCCAAACGACTGGGGCGTTGTCCAGCGGAGTGGCTGCGCGCCGTCGTCCGTGCCTGCATCGAGAAAACGGATTACCCCATACCTGTCGAGTTGTGTGCGTCAAGCCGCGGCCGGTGAACGGTTACATGTCGGTTGAGTAATGAGAAGGGCACATATGCCAACAACTGAAACATTATATAATAGAGTTCATATGAAAATACATTCTCGCAAGCTAAACACAGCTGATTTTCAAGCCATGAAGGCTCTCCTTATAAAAGAAGGTAAAAATGAGTGGAATTACATTACCGATGCAAGCATCGAGCATCAATTTCAACTTGTTAATCAGGGGAAAGCCATTCCCGTTTTAGCAGAAGAGAGTGGCATTGTTGGCTTCGCGATGCTCATTATAAAAGAGGCGTGCCCGGCCAAGTTGAGCAAGTATGCTGTGCTATCAGATATCGCGTATGTAAATGACGTCGTTGTTGTCGCAAGTCAACGTGGTAAGGGCCTAGGCAGCCAGCTCCTGAAAGAGTCGATTAAACTTGCTGGCAATGAAAAATGCAGCCATGTCTATATCGAGCGTCACGAAGAAAATATGTCCTCTGCGGGCATGATGCGAAAAGCTGGGTTTGAGCTGGTAGAGACATTCTATGACCCAAATAAACGTACTGCAGGGTCAAGAAAAACCTCGGTGCTAACTATATGCACACAACAAATATGAGGCCCCCAGAGAGTGTAAAAAAATCTGTGTAACTGGCATTCTTACCAACCTGTTGAAAGGACAACAGAATGCCATTATCAGACGAACTCATAGATCAACTGCTGGCGGGCTGCTCCAGCCCTGACGATATCCTTGGCGAGAGCGGTCTACTCAAGCAGCTCACCAAGCGCCTTGCCGAGCGAGTCCTAGAAGCCGAGATGACGGCACACCTGGGCTACGCCAAACATGCCAGCGACGGCAAGAACACCGGTAACTCCCGTAATGGCAAAAGTGCCAAGACGGTCCGTTCCGTCCACGGGGACATCGCGCTGGAGATCCCCCGGGATCGCAACGGCAGCTTCGAACTACTGCTGGTCAAAAAAGGCGAAAAGCAGCCCCAGGGTTTTGATGCTCGCATTCTCTCCCTCTATGCCCGAGGCATGAGCACCCGGGACATTCAGGCCCATTTCACCGAGGTCTATGGTGTCGAGGTGTCGCCAACCTTCATCTCCCAGGTAACCAATGCGGTGATGGATGAGGTGACCGCCTGGCAGAGCCGCCCCCCTGCATAATGTCTATCCTATCGTCTACCTGGATGCTCTGGTGGTTCGCAGCCGGGCATCTGGCGCGGTACAGAACAAGGCCGTCTACATGGCATTGGGCATCAACACCGAGGGCGAGAAAGAGCTGCTTGGCCTCTGGATGGCCCAGACCGAAGGCGCCAAGTTTTGGTTGTCAGTGATGAATGAACTGAAGAACCGAGGGTTGCAGGATATTCTGATTGCCTGTGTGGCCGGGCTCAAAGGGTTTCCAGAGGCCATCGAGGCTGTATATCCACAGACGCAAATTCAGCTGTGCATCGTGCATCAGATACGACATTCGCTGCGTTATGTCAGCTGGAAACATAGATGGTCGCCCCGGTTTGCCAAGCTCTCAATCCATGAAAGTGAGTCAGGTGGAGATTGCAACCATAGATCCGGATTTTGATCGAGGCTACTGCCTCTATCCCTGATGGAGTTCGCTGGCTGGCTCCGCTATCAACGCCACGTACTTGGAAGTACTTTGTTTCCCTCGGGTTTTACCAGCCACGGTCTGACCTGTCTCGCCATCACTTCATGATTGCCTGTGCAATCGGTGCTTCCTTACCAATTTTTGGTCATAGGATTGTCAATCAGCCCTTACATTGCCAAACCTGTTTTTCATGCGGCCATGCCATAGTGGGCATCATATTTTCTGTCGTGTGCCAGCAATGCCCTGATGATTCTAGCCGTCTTGTTGGCTTGCGCTACCGCAGCCACGTTAGGGTTGCGCCGTGCCATCCTCAACCAGCAGCAAGAGCCGAAATGGCATTGGAGAAGAAGCCATCCACAGGGACTATCGGGATTGGTCCCTATGTTTGTGCGGAGCGCGGCGGGCTATCTCACGGGCACGGAACCGAAAAACTAAAAAATGAGAGTCACTATTAACAGTGCCGCTAGCGGTGATCTGCTCTAATGACGCCATCATCAATCTGGCGCCATCCAAGAGCTCTCCTCATCACGCCGCCAGCGAGGCTAACGCCACCTCTCGGTGGTGGGTGGGGGCTGGCCATCCGCCTGACCACAATATTGGAGTACATAATGAAAGGCTATGTCCCAATTACGTGTTGAAAGGCTAAGCTTGAAGTAGGCCATCACCTTGAGGTCTACCATCATGGATACCCCAGCCTTTCAA
>NZ_JBSTYP010000024.1:0-76478 GCF_054052405.1 Aeromonas aquatilis
CTGACTGGTACAGCGCGATTCCGCCACCGGCCAATACAGCAATCAGCAAAGCACCGGCCAGAAATGGCAGCGCTCTGCTTTGCGGGAACAGGTCCATCACTCCCCCTTGCACTTAGCATTGAGGCGCAGCCGGTCTTTCCACAATCCAGCGCAGACCCGGTTACCCGGCGAAGAGCAGTCCTGCTTTCCAGATCTCTTGAACAACAAGATGGCCTCACAGGCTCCCGAGTAATCGCCAACGTTCAGGCGCGTTACGATAGTAGAACGGCAGAACGCCCTGGGACCGATGTTGTGGGAGAGCTCGACATAGGCATCATACTCATACTGATGGAGGGGAACATTGATACAGGCCTTGAGGGCGTTTTCGAACGCTCGCACCTCCCGCAGGCTCCGGTTCACCGCCGCGACGGGCGTGGTGGTGTCACCCATCTTTACCCCCTCGGTGCTGCCGAATCCGATGGTGGGGAGTTTGGTGCCATGTACCGGATCGGGGTAAGCCACCGGCTCATACCCCTCGCGATTCAGGATCCCCACAAAGCCAGCGGCACTCAGCGTGAGCGCTGCGATTGCGATGCGGACCTTGCTCATCACTCACCATCCTGCCGACACCGGGGTCGGATGATGTTTTGCCACAAGAACCATCCCATCTGGACGGCAATCCACATCAGCGTAGCAACCAGTACCCAGTCATTGACCGAGTACCCTGCCAATGTCATGCCTGACACCACGACAGGCGGCGCCGTCTTGGCTACCCCTGCAGCAGCGGCAGCCGTCGCGAACCCTTCCTCTTTGGCCATGCGCCCTCCCCCCAGAAACGACAAAGCCCGCACGAGGCGGGCCAGAAATAAAAAAGGCCAGGGTCACGGGGACTCTGGCCATCTTTGATAGATACTAACGCTGGTGCGGCGGGGATTCAATCACTGAGCACGATGTCGGCATCGGTTGGATGGCAGTCCTCAGATATGCAACCGCAAATTTGAACCGATTTCCTCAATGAGGGATTGTGGAACCTGCGACTGCTGAGCGAGGTCTTGCCATCTCGATACGTTCTCAATAGTTTCATCAATGACATTGATGATTTTACTGCGATTGAACAGCGGGCTGATCCTCTCCAAGCCCCAGAAATCCTCTCTGGTAAACGCATCCCTCTTCCCATTCAGGGTCATCCAATGGCTGTTTACCCACTTGCTGCCAGGCTTGTAGCTGTATGCCAAATCATAGGCTGGCGCTAACGCCCACTGCTTCCCGTTCAGGAGGAAGGCAAAGTTCTTCGCGTGATCATCATGATTTCTGGCAATGATATTAAAGACCATTCGGCGCAAGATTTCTTCAGCCTCAATGGCTGGCAGGCGCAGCTTCCGTGCAATACCAAACAGCTCCTCATAAGAGTATGAGCCCGGTTTCTTGTAATCAACGTGTGCCAAGCCATTGAGCGTTTGAACATGGATCTTATCATTGCCTGAACGGTCAAACCGTTGCGTGATGAAATGCCGTCGATGGCCTTCGTTCAACAATTTGCATGGCATCATGTTAATGCCGCAAGATTTGGCCATCAGGTAATAGACATACTCCATTGCACCAAAGCCAAGGGGGTCTCCAAACGTCTCACTATTCTTGTTATGTTCACTCACCCCATCGAATTTCATCAGGTAGTGGGTAAAGCCCTTTGGGATTGTTGCCTGACCGGATCGCACTTGGGAAAAATCATCGTTGAATGCAAGAACGGCTTTCGGTCTCGCACCACCGGCACTCATCCCGACTGACAGCAAGGCCATCATCGCTTCCCGATCATCCTGCCCGTCTCTGTTCAGTTCTACAGCAAAGTTTCCACGCGAATCGAGGATCTCTTGTGCAATCAAAACAAGGGATTTGATTTCGATCTCGGTTGAGGCATTGAGCTTTTTCACTCTCGTGGCTGGCGCATATTCAAGGGCCCCCATACCTCGTGTACCGGTGTACTGGAGTCGCTGCAAGGGGGTGATCATATCGGGAGACTGACCTTGGGCTGCAACCCAGGCATTGAGTACCGCATTACCGAAGTCATCAGGCAGAGAGTCGGCAATCAGACCCGGCAATCCTTTGAACGTATGAAAATCAAGCTCGGGAAAACTGAAGATTTTTTTCGACAATGGCATCTTCAAAGGGGATAGCTCGATCCCTGTTTTGATGAAGTCAGGATCGTATTCAAAGGCACCCACCCCTTTTGCAGGGTCAAAGCTCACCGCGCCAACATCATGGCCTTGAAATCTGACTTTGACGACTTCCATTACCATTCTGATTTATCCTCTGCCTTTACAGTGCGCTGCCTTGATGCTCTTTCACGCTTTTTTCCCTGCAGCTTGGCCAGTTGCAATGGCGATATGATCTGCTTTGGCAGAAAGAGATCCAGCTGGGCTGTCAGATCCAGGGCGATCATGATCGCAACGAAGGTCTCTAATTGCGCCATCCCTTTTTCAGCGTTTAACACCGCTTTTCGTGACACCCCAGCCAGGCTTGCCACCTCGGATTGTGTCAGATCGCAGTTCAACCGAGCTTGCTTCAAACGCCCGCCAAGCTCTTCTGTAATGGCAGAAGGCGACATATCGATAATCATGCAAAATCCCTAAAATGTCACATTAAATGGGGTTTAAACCTATAATGTCCCAAATATAGCGCCTTGCCAGACGCAAAGCGATTAGGCCTTACCGGCTAATGACCCAGTATTGGCACATTAACTAGGATTTACGACATTAATGTGCAGATAAATGAACTTTAACGCCACATTGGGTTTACTAACCCTAACAACGTAAAACTGAGCATTGGCAGCCACCTGCAGCCTGATTTATCCCACCCGCATCTCCCTCACCTGCCGGTCCATGATCCTGGCCAGGTCAGAGGCTTGGTGGATCACTTCATCAACTACCCGTTCCAACTCTATCCGCATCTCCCGCCCGAACCGGCGCGATACCAGATCCATATCCGGCACTACTCGCCCGGTACCGTGGCACTTGGGGCACTCATCGCCCATGCGGGGGCGGATCCCGGTCCCCTTACAGTGCGGGCACCGGCCGGACTGCAGCATCTCGGCGACACAGGTGTCATGGGCGAGAGACAGGATCCCGTTACGCTCGGCCAGCAGGCGCTGGTATTCGTGGTCATTGCCAGCCCGGTGGGCACGCTTGGCCTTCTCCATCACCACGGCAGCCCGGCGGCGCTCCTTGTCATAGTGTGGGTGGGACAACACCAGCCGGTCCAACTGCTCTGGCAGTGGGCGGCGCAGCAGGATAGCCAGCGCCATTCCCCCGGCCTCTCCATTCCCCAGCGCGCAACCGAAGTGGGCCAGCAACCCTTCAATGGCTTGCTGGTCTACCAGGTGATCGGCCATCAGATACTGCAGGCCCAGGGGATTGTCCTTGGCCGCCATCTGCAGGGCACCGATGAACTCATCCCGCCCGATGCAACCGGCATTGCTATATGTGGGCTCGTGAAGAGCCCCTTTCGGTGAAAACAGGCGCAGTGCCATTTCCAGTGATTTGCTCATACTCAGTCCTCCTCAGGATCCGAAGCCAATGCCAGCGCTCAAATGACCGGTTGTGATCAGCTTTTGCGCCAACCATTGCTGCCCTTTGCCGGTGATCGTGGGCGAAAAAGCGAGACGAGTTTCACCATGGGCATCGTATGGCTTTTCGATGACCTCGAAGTAACCCTGCTCGAGATACTGCTGAAAAGGCAGATTGTGACGACGTCCCCCCTTCATCAGGATCTTCAGCTCATGCAAAATGACGAATATCTTCTTGGGACCAATCCCCACGGTTTTGGCAAAGTTACCGAGAAGGACGCCCTTATCGGCACCGGCCACCCGATCGGCAAAGTCAGCCTTCGGTGCTTGGATAGCGATTTGTTCTTGAGCTCTCTGCAGCTCCATGGTTTTTCTGTCTATCACTGACTGCGCCACCATCAGCGCCTTGGCGATGATCAGCTCTGGCGTATCTTGCTCCTGACCGGCGATATAGCCGCCGTTCTTGCGAATGCTCGGGATAACCTCAACTGTCACCCAGCGCTTAAACACTCTAGCCTCCGGCTTGGTGCTGCTGAATATGGCTTGATAAAGACCAGACTCATTTATAAGAGATTGATTTACATAGTTTCCTCCAATTTGGAGTACCCTTTTCTCCTTGTCTTCTTCATCAATCAGCTTGTTCATGCTATTGGTTTGGGCATATCCCAATACCGTCGCTATATCGCTAGCCACAAACCAGGGCTCACCCTGTTCATCGGTGACGATACGGATGTTGTGTCCTTCAAAGGCTTTACTGATCAAGTTGGTCATGGTCGGGTCCTTGGTTGGTTACTGATTAGCTCTGGCGTATCTTGCTCCTGACCAGCGATATAGCCGCCGTTCTTGCGAATACTGGGTAGTACGTCACTCACTACCCACACCTCAAAGCGCTCAGCACTCTCGAGCTTAGAGCGCATGATGAGTCGATAGACATCACGCTCGGGGATTGCGGATAGGTGTCTAACCTGACCCGTCGTTTCGGCGGGGTAGCTATTTTCTGAGTTCCATAAGGGATACTCACATTCTGAATACCCTGCTGATGCCCTTCCAAATCGCGACTCATGTTGGTCATGGTCGGGTCCTTGGTTGGTTATTGGTCTGGTCAAATGCTTTCAGCAGCCAGGCACGCAGCTGGCTGGTCTTGATGTGTTCGGGGGTAATCTCCAGAACTGTCCACCCGAGCAGGGCGGCCTCGTTCATCTTGCAACGGTCCTCTACGAACCCCCTCCCCCGGGTGTGCCGGCCACCGGAGTGGATCCCGCCGTGGATCTCGAGTGCGATCATCTGCTCTTCCCAGGCATAGTCGAACCGCCACTTGCGCTTGGGATGGAACAGCAACTCGGTAACCGGGTCGGGGAAGCCGACCAGCTGGGCCAGCACCCTATCGTGCAAAGTAGCCACCTGCTGGGACTTACGTACCTGGTGGGCAACGTTCTTGACCTTGGGGTTCCCCCCGAGCAAGCGCTCAGCCTCCAGGGAAGAGAGGTGGATCATGCAGCCCTCCCGATGGTGTTCTTGCGCAGCTCGGCCACTTCCCTAACCACTTGGGCAAGCAGGGTCTCCTCGCTGCCGTGCTCAGCCTGCCAGCTCTTGGGAGCGGCATGGAAGCCAGTGGCGTAGCAGGCACGGTGATGCCGGGAGCACAATGGCAGCACTCTGGTGTGCGCAGCACGCTGGGCCATACCAGACCCAGAGCGCACATGATGGATTTCCGCAGGGCTCGGCCCCATGCCAGCATTGCGGCAAGCCACACAACCCAATGATGCAACGTCATCAAGCCACTGTTTATCAGCCTTGGTCTTGCTCATGCCACAGCCCTCCCATATGCCGCCACCCAGTCGAAGCCGCGGCGGGATTCATCCCCGAACTTCACGCCCTGCTGGGCGCCGAAGGCCTGGGCCAGCTCGATGAGGTCGCGCATCTCACGCACCGTCATCTTGGAGGTGGACTTGCCCAGCACCACGAAGCCGGTGCCATCGATATTCGGCACCACGTCCTGCTGGTACAGGGCTGCGCTTAGGACGTGCTTCCAGTCCTCCTTGGCGAGCTTTCGGCCGTGCCAGTTCACCTGCTCGGCGATATCGGTCAGTACCGCCCACAACATGGCGTTCTGAGCCAGGGAACGGGTCATCTCCTTGATTTCGATAACCAGCGGCTTGTCCTGGTCAACCGGCAGGCCAGCGACCAACTGGCAAGCGCGGGACCGGATTTCGGGGCTGCGGAGGAAATACTTGGGGTAGGCGCTCATGCCGCAACCTCCCCTGTCAGTTCAAGGGTCAGTTGTGATCTGGCTTGGAGCTGGACTTGTTCTTGGCTCAGCGCCCGCTTCTCGATGCGACGGCGGGCCAGGCCTTGCCCATGAAAAGTGCCTTTGGATACAGAGATGGCTGAGCGTCTGGTGAAGTCGTGCTGGAGATGTTGCACTTCCAGCTTCTCGTAAAGCTGATCGAGCGCCCAATTAAAGGCCTGGATGTAGAGCAGTTTGAACTGCGCGGCTTGCTTGCCCGTGAACCCCATGACTAGGAAGACCATGCCGTCCTTTGTCATAGTCACATAGCGCAATGGCTTTCCGTTCTGTAATTCACTGTTTTCAAAGCAAAACTCATAATTGAGCTTTGCAAATGCGTCATCGCACTCAAGTCTGTCTATGGCCCGGAGAACGTTGTTATGGCTCTTGCCAAACAGCTCGGCCACCTTGCGGGAGGTAGTAAACACCTCCCCTTCCTGGGCACTCACCAGTTTCTGGTATAGCTTGATCTGCTCGGGGCTGAACCGAGGGGCGATAGACTTGATGCTGTGGATCAAGCGCTCAGCCTCCAGGGCAGAAAGACAGGCACTGCCGCACGGGCGTGCTGCGGATAGATCTCGGGTATGTGGTTTGGTCATGGTCTGGGTCCTTTAGGTCATAAACAGCCGGGTGGTCTAGTTCCGGCATGACCATGTTACGACCAAACTTTGAGCAATGTCACGCAGCAGCAACTCACAAATCAGGGAAACCATTGATGGGCTCCCGGGTTATCTACCGCTTTAGCTGCATATCACCTACGTCTCTCTTTCAACCGGCCTGTCTTTCACCACTTCCAATATTGGCCCGGGTCGATCTGGTCTTTGGCTCCAACTCGGTGCTGCGCGCTTATGCCGAGGTCTACGCCCAGAACGACGGCAAAGAAAAATTTGTCCGCGACTTCGTCAAGGCCTGGCTTAAGGTGATGAACAACGATCGCTTCGACCTGAAGTAAGCGATACGGAAATTGCCCGGAACAAAACGCCAGCTGCAAAGCTGGCGTTTTTATATGCAAAAAAAACAACAACAAATCCAGTTACCCTTTGCTGACATGAAGCCAGATTTGGCGATGATGACGCTTTAAGGCAAGGCTGCTGGCCTCGAACCCGACGACGCAGGCCACCAACCTATCGAGTATTGATCTGCTCATTAATTATGGCTATCGTCATAGTTGGATTCATTATGGCCTTTCAATGGCGGGTCTACACGGAGAGCGCAATGGACAACACATTTGATAAAAAAATGCAGATTATGCATGTCCATTTAAAACAGCGCTTTGACAAAGTGAACCGGGTGTCTGTCGCAATTTATGACCAGCAAACCGATAAGCTCAAGACCTTTACCGACAGCAGTGAGGAGCGCTCCCCGCTGCTTCAATATGAAGCCAAGCTAAGCGATGTGCCTTCCTTGCAATATCTTGTAGCAAACAAGCAGCCCAAAGTGATCGACAACCTGAGTGCGTTGCACGACTCCGATTCGGACTACCAGTGCAAGCTGCTGGAGGCGGGTTGTAACTCCAGTTATGCCGAACCGCTGTGGTTCAACAACAAGCTGATCGGTTTTCTATTTTGCAATGCGGTGGACACTGACTATTTTGATGAACCAATCTGCAACGAACTGTCGGCCTATGCCCAATCGCTGTCGAGCATCATTGCAAAGGAGTTTATGGCCATCCAGATCCTGAGTGGCACACTGAAAACCGCATTGGAGTTCAGCCGTTATCGGGATGAGGAGACAGCCAACCATCTGATCAGGATGTCGGCTTACTCCCAACTGATCGCCAAGACAGTGGCTCCTACCCACGGGCTGAGCAATGAACAGGTGGAGTTTATCTACCGCTTCTCCGGGCTACACGATATTGGCAAGCTTGCGGTGCCAGACGCTATTTTGCTGAAACCAGGCAAGCTAACGCCGGAAGAGTTCAAGATCATGATGATCCATCCCGTCAAGGGACGGGAGATGATCACGCTAATGCTCAACGAGTTTGGCCTCAGTGGCCTCCTTCACACAGACATGATCAAGAACATTATTTGCCACCATCATGAGCGTTTTGATGGTAAAGGTTATCCAGATGGATTAGCTGGGGAAGCCATTCCGCTGGAGGCACGCATCGTGACGGTGGCCGATGTGTTTGATGCCCTGAGCAGCGCACGCCCCTACAAACGTGCCTGGTCGTTTGATGCGGCGTTTGCCTATCTGGAAGAAAATGCAGGTAGTCATCTTGATCCTGCCTGTGTCGCGGCTGCGCTGCAAAACAAGGCTGAATTTCACGCAATCTATCTGCAATATCAAGACGAGGCGGTCACTTCGGCAGAGGGCGCTGGATAGGGCCAATACAGTAAGCTGCTCAGACTAATACCGGATCCCGCTATTATCGAGGCATTCTAGCTACCAGCCCCCTCAGCTTCTCAACTTCGACCTCATCTTTTGGCTTAGGAAGCACCACGACTTTGGGTTTGGATGGTTTGGAAAGCTTGACCGGCTTGGGTGGCCCGAGAGGCACTTTGACCACCTGGATGATCCGTACCATAAGCATAGTCTTTGCTTGTCCATCGCTGATGATACACCTCTCCCGCTTGAACTCAGCAGTGATACGGGGGTGGGTGATTAACTTGCGGAGAAGCCTGCTTGCAGCAGCTAACGAGAGATTGAACTGGTCACACAGCTGCAGGCTGGTGATGAACCGGCCTTTCTGCAGCGCCCAGGCTGCGGCCTCTTCAAAGAGTTCTTCTGTTGACATCCTTGCCTCCCGAAAGCACACAGCTCAAGTTCCAATAAGATACCTATATCTTATATAGCAGTTTTTCTCTCTTTCCCAACCATCCGCCTACCCCTCCACTCGCTAACCATCTCACCCGTTATCTCTTCCTTGAAACAGACCGGCGCATAGCCGGTTCCAGGCACTTTGCTTACCGTAGCGACTCCAGTTCCCCTTTCGAAGTACCGTCCTTTCACCACATTCCTAATTGATAACTTTCACCTTATTAATCAATTGATGATTAATATCAAAGACATGCCCAATCTCACACATTTCACAGAGAAATCACTCAACTTTATGAGTGTCGATTGGTATGCTCCTCAACCGGTTCCTATGTCTCACGCAGGACCTGACGATGGCGGCACAATCAGCCATGAGATCACCGGTTAAAAGCAGCAATCTGGGGGCTGGAACCTAGGGGCGGTAGCCAATGCGTTTGCCCCATCACTGTTGTTATACACAGTCGTAATGCTGGAGCAAAAAGAGGAAGTCAAGCGAACACGTTCAGCTTCAGAGACCAGTAGGTAATAGATTGATTTAAAAATATAATTATTGATTCCCTGTATCAGGGCGGAGCGGAGTTAGATGGAAGGCACTACTAACGTGTTAGTACCGCCGTCTATCTAATCACTGTTAACACTACAAATAAGGTAGTTTTGTGGAAGTAAGAAAAGATTTAATTGAAGTAGAAGCGTTGATGCATAGGTTGCTATCAATTGGAGAGGCATTTTCCAAGAATATTGGTTATTGGAGCCACTTGAAGAACAAAGAGGACTTTAGGTTCATTTGTCGAATTCCATTTAACGAGCGTCATTTGGTCGAGGCGGTCTATGCTAATGGTCGAGATATGGCTCAGTTTATGGCCTGGACTATCGGAGATACGAATGAAGTTTATGCAGACTTTCCTACATTAACGTCAATCATTGATAAATTTGAGGGTACTTGGGTTTATGGTGCATACGACGCAAATGTTCCCGATGTAGCAAAAAGTGTTTGTGATAAGTATGGAGAGAACCTTTGGTCAGTAAATCAGATGATCGAACTGTTTCGTAATCAGGAGCGCTCGTTATCAGCGGTAAAGGTTACTCTTCAAATGCTCAAAGAAAGTGATTTATATAAAAAAGAAAATGGGATCGAAATCGTGAAAGAAGTAAGTTCAACAATTAATGTGTCAGGTGTAAGTGGTTCTGCGATTAACATTCATTCAAGCGGTGCAACTGCACAAGCTACTACCCACACTCAATATAACGAACCAGCGATCTTTGCTGAAATGCTTGAGAGTGTCAAAGGTAGTGGTCTTGATGAAACAACTGCCCAGATGTTGACAGAAAATGTAAACATGCTGGCAACTAGCCATGAAACGGGTACTTTTTCTAACGCATACAAAGATTTCATGCAAAACGTATCTGCTCATATTACAGTCTTTACACCGTTTATCGCTGGGCTAACTGCGCTATTGTAGTGTTAACAACCTGTTTAAGAGTGATTCGCAACACGTGGCATTTTTACTGTGCGTTGATTTCGGTGGTTACGGTGTTATGCGGTAAGTTGGTAGTAGCGTTGTCAGCCCCTTAAGCGGGCGTTATAAGCCTATGAGGAATCGATGAACATCGAAGGATATGAAAATCGTTTTGTAGCTTTCCTAGATATTCTAGGTTTTAAAGAGTTGATCTACAAAATTGAAGATGAAGGAGAAGAAAGCTCCGATTTCAAAAGGGTAAGGTCAGTTTTAAACTTTTTGCACGAAGAGTCTGTCGAGTCTAATGGCCAGCATGACTTGCCCATTTATGAGAAAAAAGAAGATTACATCTTAGAGAAAGAGTTGGGAGATCCGCGTATCAGCTATATATCTGACTGCGTCATAATCTCCACAGAAAGCACATTTGACGGATTTAAAGCTCTTTGTAATAAGCTAACAAAGTTCTCGACGGACATTGCGTGTGATGGAATATTCATGCGTGGGGCAATTACACATGGAAAAATTTACCATCATGGTCCAATGCTCTTTGGTTCGGCTTACCAAAGAGCTTACGAGCTAGAGTCTAAAAATGCCGTACATCCTCGGATTATCATTGATGATATCGTCTTTGAAGAATTGTCCGAAAGAAAGGGGGTGTTCCCGCTAAACGATCACGCAATAGTTAAAGATAAAGATGCAGTTAGCTATTTGGCAAATTTCCCACTTAATTATCACCCTCAATATACTCCATCATGGCTAGATTTCTTGCTTAGAATAAAAAGCAGAATCCTTTACCATCTAAACGCTTATGACTCGAGAGTTTCTGGCTTTGGACCTGAACTGAAAAACTTGGATAAATTTTGTTGTTGGAAGGAAGTTTATGGTTGGGATTTGAATTTTGATGGTGGCAGCAGCGGTGTTTTAAGTAAATATGAATGGCTTAAAGATGAATTTAATTTAACTATTAAGAAATACTCTGAGTTCCTATCTGTGCATGACGGAGAAGAAAATCGCTATGGTGGTGTAAAGGAAGGTATGAAAATTTCCCCTATTACTTGGAATGGCGTTATTTGGTCGCCAGAAAAAGAACTTGGCCACATTCGCTAAGCTTATAACAAGCGCGTCAATTAGGACGCTCGCAAGCTCGCGCCTATTACGCGAGCGTTAGGGTAATTGTTGGAAGTCGTATGGACGTTGAAGTGCGAAAAATATCAGGCCACATGTATGGCCTTGGAAAATACCTATTGGCTCACGGCATAGAGCATGTGATTTTTACTGGCATGAGGAATCCATTTTGGTCATCGATGGGTGTCTTACATGTTGCTCAGGCTGCTGAGATTTTAATAAAGTCGGCAATGGCTCAAGAGCATCCGCTGTTAATCTTCACGGATTTGCCGAAACCATCTCAAAATACCGAAGAACGGCTTACAACTTCTCAGTTGATGGCAAAAGCGAAAACTGTTCAATATAGTAAGCTTCCGGATTTGTTATGGGCTGCTACTGGTTATGAAATCAAGCATCTCGATGTTTATAGAGAAATGGGTGAACAGCGAAACCGTATTCAGCATTTAGCTGTACCTGATGATGATTTCAATGATCTAGTATTCCGTTTTTGTATCCAAGTTATCGATCCTTTAATGGTGCATTTTTTTCACGAGCATTTCTTGGATAATTTGGATTTTGACGACCTCTACATCTATGAGGACAACCTTTTAATTGACTCAATAGACGCTACGGGTTTGAAGTACGAGGGTAAATTACCCTAACAAACAATTTAAGAGGGATTCTCAACGCTTGGCATTTTTGCTTCTACTTCAACTTTAGTGTTTACGGTACAATGCTTTAGGTTGGGTAATGGCGTTGTTCACCCCTTAATTGGGCGTTACATTTCTATCCACATAAGGAGGTTTGATTGAAATTTACGGATAAACTCAAAAAATCTAAAAATCGATCTAGATTGGCTTATGTAGTTGCTTTCTTAGCTATTTCGTATTTTTTGATGACAGGTATTAAGGGAGTTTACTTTTGGACAGATGGAAGCGGTTTTCCGCTAGCCGAGGGCATAAACTCAGGTATTAAATGGCTATTCGCTAAAACATGGGTATTCCCCATAAGTAGCCTTTGGGAAGCGATACCGGCAATACCATTTGAAGGCAGAGATATTCTTTCGTTCTATAAAATCATTATTCCTCCGGCTGTAGTATTTGGTATTTGCGCATTGTTCATAACTGATTATCGCGCTTTAAGATCTAAATTCTATGAACTTAAAGCAGAAATCGAAAAAGAACTAGCTCTACGTGAAATGCGAAAAGATGCAGGACTAGAAACATTGAGTGAGTCCGCAAGCATAGATGTTGTAATAAGTAACGCGACCAATAATGACCCAGCTTGGCATAATACAGGTTGGGGGAAAGTAATAATTGGTGTTGCTATAGCAGCAGTTGTTACGGCAATAGGTTTAAAATAGAAAAATGTAACAAGCCAAGCCAGCAGGACTTATTTTGCTGTCGCTTCGCTCCAAAACGCAAAATAAGCCTCTGCTTGGGGCGCTACATATCAAATTAGGATGCTAAATTGGCTGAATTAAAGATTGATGAAAATTTAGTACAGTGGGATGAACTTTCCGAACTTGGCTGGAAAAATTTACTTTTAGGAAATGGCTTCAGTATCAATATATGGGAAAGATTTGGTTATGGAACACTCTTTGACCTAGCCAAAAGTGACCGTGTTGATGTTCAACTTGAAACCGAGGGCTTAGCGCTATTTGATCACCTCAATAGTTCAAACTTTGAAGATGTATTGCGGATTCTATATCACGCAAAATTAGTCGATGAGCAGCTTGGTGAACCTCAGAAAGAGAATATCCAACGTCTATATGAAAACACAAAAAATGCGCTCGGATCGGCTGTTAACTACGCTCATATTGCACCAGGTGTTGCGGATGTGGCCGAAATAAATAGACAGTTACGATCGTACAAAAATGTATTCACGACAAATTATGATTTAATTCCATATTGGGCAGTCATGGATTCAGATTTGTGGCGCTTCAAAGACTATTTCTGGGGAGAGGGAAATTGTTTTGATGTTTCAGACACAGAAGTGCCTGCCGATAGAACTAAGCTTCACTATCTTCATGGAGCTATACATTTGGTTGAACGCAGTGACGGAAAAATCCAAAAGCTAACTGCTAATCGGTTAGAACGTTTAACTGACCTATTTGATCTTGCTCACCCTGAACGATTCCCGCTATTCATTTCTGAGGGAAGTTCTGAAAGGAAGTTATCAAGAATTAAGCGTAACGATTATTTACGCTTCTGTTTTGAAAAACTAACCAAAACTAAGGGTGGTTTAGTTGTATTGGGGCACTCGCTACATAAGGATTACGACCAACATATAATTGATGCAATTAACGACAGTGAAATATCTCGTGTTGCTATCAGTGTTTGGCCACTTCTCAATAGCACAGAAATTGTTTCGTTTAAATCTCGATTATCCCAATGCTTACAAGGTAAAGATTTATACTTCTTTGATTCTACGACGCATCCGCTTGGCACATCAGACTTAAATGAACCTGTAGCATAACAAACGCTTCAAGAGGGACTGTCAACGCGTGGCGTTTCCAGTCCCATTGAGCCGCGGTGGTTACGGTTGCTGTGTTTGAGTTTAGTGGTAATGCGTTGCCAGCCCCTTAACCAGGCGTTACATCGACTGCGAACCGAGTTGCAGCACCGCCTCGCGGATCTGCTGCGCATTGAACTCCCTGAGCAGGCCCCCCGAAGCAGAGCCCTGCCCCGCGCTGGCAATCCGTGTACCCCAGCACGGCGATCTTGTCTGCAACTTCCAGCAGCACCCGCTCCCCACACCATCCCCGAAAGGCCGGATAGATCACCACCCGGCAGAATTCCGCAGACTTGACTGCTGCGAGCACATCTTGGTTGAACATCACATCACATCACATCACCTCCAGAAGGCCTCGATTTGAACTGAGCAGAGAGGCTCGCTCAGCAACCATCAGCTTGGTAACCCAGTCAGATCTCTCGTGTACGCTGGACGCGTCTGCATCAGGCCATGGGCAGCCAATATCCATCCAGAATTGCTCCCCATCCCCCTTTTCAACCCAGCACCAACCATCTGGCAGCCCAGGTAGGTCTGTGGTTCCGTGTCCAAGCCAATCGAGGTGGAACTCCATCACGATGGCGATTTGGATCATTTCGTCTTGGGTTATTCTCATCCCTATATCCTCCCTGTGATGGTGTAGCCGCGTTGGCGGCGGTCGGTGAGGATCCGCGCCATCTCACCCATCCCAGCCGCCTTTGCGTGGTTTGCTATCGCCCTTAGCCAGTTCCGCCAAATGGTGTTTACGCGCGACCTCCTCCGCATTGATATCCGAGATCACCCCATCATGGAACTGGCAGTAAGCTGTGCCGCTCTTGCCCGCCCGATTAAGGCGTACCAGCAACTCCATCATCCCTCGATATGGCGAATCCTGGTGATAGACCTCATCCCGGTAGCACCCTATCCACACATCGCAGTCTTGCTCTATCTGGCCAGTATCACGGCTATCGCTCGGCATCGGCCGTTTATCCGCTCGCTGCTCCAGACCTCGATTCAGCTGTGTGAGCAGCACCACTGGGCAGCCCATCTCCTTGGCGAGCATCTTGAGTGCCTTGGTGATGGCGCCATACGCCAAGTCGTTTCGTTCCGCTTTTTCTGCCGTCATCAGCGTCAGGTAGTCCACTGCAATCAGGCCCAGCTGGCCAAACTGGCGACGTAGACGCCGGCTCTCTCGCACAACCTGATGAATGGTCAAGCCTGGCAGATCTGCGATGTGCAATTTGGAGTAGCCAAGTTCCGCAGCAACGGCATAGGCCTTGTCCATCTTGCACTGATCATCCATCGTCTTCAGGTCTCGGCCTGACACGCCAGACGCCTGCGATACCATGACCTCGAACAACTCTCCACGCGTCATCTCAAGCGAGAACCCGACGACGGGCAGCTTTTTGACCAACGATGTGTGGTTGCACAGGCTCGCCATCAGCGTGGTCTTGCCCATTTTTGGCCTGGCACCGATACACACCAGCGCCGTGGGGCTGATCCCACTCGGGTAAAGCAGTTCATCGAGTGACGCTATCCCTGTGGCATAGCCGGTCATCTCCCCAGGGCGTCGGCTCGCTCTGCGATCCAGTTCATCACACCACTCCTTCACGATCTCACTGGCAGGGATGGCAAGACCGGTAACCCCACCAGAGCGCTTGGCATCGACTTCCGACAGGAGTGACCCCATGGTGGCAAACCGTTCATCGGCAGTGCTGAATCCGGACTCCATCATCGCGGCAATGCAGTCATGCAACTTGGCCACAGCAAATCGCCGCTCTGCAGTACTGCGCACTATCGAGCCATAAGCCTGAATATTGGCTGCGCTCGGGGTGTTCTTGACGATCTCAACCAGATAGGCAACCCCACCCGCCACATCGAGCTGTCCATCCTGCTCAATGCGGTTTTGCAAGGTCATGAGGTCTACCGGATGCCTGGCTGTGACCAGCTGGGAGATCGCACTGAAAATAATCTGGTGAGGCCGGCTGTAAAAATCACGATCCGACAAGCCGAGGTCGTGGAAGGCATCGCTGCGCAACATCAAGCCACCAAGAACAGACTGCTCTGCCTCGAAGTTGTGGGGCGGGATAAAACCAATGGCGTCATTCGTCATTGAATCGGCCCTCCCGCACGCCCAGGTAGCAGCGCTCTGTCACCAAAAAATCTAGGTTCTTCGGTTTCCAGGCTGACCCTCCATCTCGGCGCGGGCGGCTCTCGCACATCCAGCGGCAATTGGTGGCGATGAACGTCAGGTAAGCACGCCAGCGCGTGTCATCGAATTTGAACTTGCCCCAGAAGTTGCGGATCTTGGTTTTGCGCGAATCGGTCAACTCACGGATGGCTGGCATCTCAGGGAGTATTTCGTGGTAGGCATCCAGGATTGCCTGATACGGCGTGTTTTTTACTGTTCGCTTTTCGGGGATTGCTGCTGGGGGTTCAGCGCAAGCTGATGCCCCATCAGTAGTTGTCTTTACTGTCTTTTGAATAGTGTCTTTTGTGTGTCCCTGTTTTGGTGACACCCCTGTCACTGTTTTGGTGACAGTTTTTGTCACCAAATTGGTGACACTATCACCGTTTTGGTGACACTCTATTTTCCAGTCAGAAATCACCCGATTGACTCCTATCTCCCGACCGATAGAAATCAACACGCCCATCGCTATCAGCTCGTTCTTCGCCTTGTTCACCTTCTGCCGAGGCAGCATGACAATCTTCCCTATCTGGGTATCACTGATCCTGTCCGTGGACTTGTTGAAACCATAGGTTTTGCGTACAACGGCAAAAGCGACCTTGGCCTGATTACGGGTAATCGGAGCGCCGATAAGTGCCTCGAACAGCTCGTTGGCAATACGGGTATATCCATCATCAAGGTCTGCCACACGCACCTCCCGAGGCTCTGCCTTGGCGCGAACATCAGGGAATTGAAGTAAGACTGCCATCTCAGACCTCCAGTTCATCAGCTAACCGGCGCACAGCCAATTCGTATTCGCGCTGGGTAAGGCCCTGGCGCTGCAACTCGAGCTTCCTGAGCTCATAGAGCTCCCATGTTGACGGGGATGAAGGATTAGCCATTAGCCACCTCCTGCTCGCTGTACTCACAGACGAGGCATCCACAGTTACGGTCGCCGGTGCCAGAGATCTGCCCACTTCCATAAAGCGGGCAATGCTCGAGATCAAGGGTCATGAGGTGGCCCCCACGGGCCAGAGTGAATTTGGTCATAGTCGGATCCTGTGTGTCTTGCTGCCCGGTGGTGAGCCGGGCAGATTGGTTACGCGCTAGGTTGTCCCTCTGCTCGTTCAACTGCGCGGGCCTGGAGCTCCCGCGCCAGGCGCAATGCCTGCCGGTCAGTCCCTGCAGCCTGGGCCGTTGAGATCAAGGGTTCATCAATTGCTAATGCCAGCTCATGCATAACCGCTTTCAACACGATGTTGTCTCGTTCGTTGACGCGTTCTGATGCCGGACGTGGCGGTCGGGTAGAAGTGGGCATGTTGTTATCTCCCAAGAATGAAATTGATCAGGCCAACGAGCTTTTGGAGCGGCTTCTTGGGGCGCTCCTCGTCATAGGTGATCTCGTCGGAGGGTAAAAAGACCAGTAATCCCCGCTCAGGAAGGCCAGTACCGTTCAGGATTTCTTCGACGGTTACAGGAGGGAATCCCTGCTCGATAAGGCTCCGATTGGCCCGTTTGACGGCTCTCGCCAAGATCAGGGGTTCATGTTTCGATATGGAATTGAGCAAGATCAGAAGTGAGGTGCGCGCGAAGGCGGTCTCAGTCATGCCAAATTCGGCCCCGACTTCTTGCCACACACAGCGTTGTGCTGGGTTGCCGCGTAGGCGTAGTGGAGAAATAGAGTCCATTTTTGCGTGATCGGGCAGTGCTGGTCGTCCCATTGGTCAGGTCCTTTTGGTGTGGTCATAAAAGCCGGTGGTTAGGCGGCCTGTTGAGCGGAATGGTCTTGGTCCTTGTCCAGGGGATAATCGTCCAGCCCCAGGCGCAGCTCACCATTACTGGCGATAACAAAGCTGACGGCATGCTGGGCCGGGATCACATCACCCCACTTCACGGCAAGGCTGCGGGAGATGCCAATCGCTTTCATGGCGCGGGCCATGTTGCCGAAATGCTCAATCACTTCACGTTTCTTCATTGGTCGGGTCCTGTCATTGGTAAATAGATCCAAATAGTGTCCCCCGCAGAGAACGATGTCAATCACAAGCGTCCCCCAAAGAGATCGACCATGGAATTACAATTTAGTCTCTAAAGAGAACAAGAGGTTATTGATGAAAACATTTGGGCAACGCCTTGAAGAAAAGCTGCAGGATCTAAACATCAGCATGTCTGAACTTGCACGACGCACGGGCTTATCCAAGAGCGTGATCAGCAACACGATCAATAACCCGAATCGTGAAATGCGCGTTTCATCTCTGATTTCAATTGCAAGAGTGCTAAAGGTTGACCCTATTTGGCTTTACTCAGGTCGAAGTAGCGGTGATTTACTAAACGACATTCAGTTTAACTCTGACAAAGTTCCTGTCTGGACGCTTTCAGATGTGGAAAATCTGGCTACCGAAATGCTACCTAACATGGATAGTGGTAGGTATGTAGTCGCCGAAAATCAGAGTCATAGCATTGCTATCGAGTCCAGCAATGAGCATCTGTCAAAATCTGGGATAGTCGTAGGGGACATATGCATTATCAATTTGGCTGACCGGACCCCTGAAGATGGTGCCGTAATGCTGATCCAACTAGCCAAGAGTGGCCAGGCTCGCTTGTTACGCGCGATGGCTGGCATTGACGGCTGGGTATATGGTGTTGATGACCCAAGACTTGGGACAGTAACCTCTAACGAGGTTACTGTTTTAGGTAAATTATCCGAACTGAGACGTAGCGAGATCAAGTAACAGCCTACTGACTTTCCAAGTCCAGTTCACACGAACCCGCCTAGGCGGGTTTTTTGTTGTTCAAAAAAGTATCGTTTATTTTGGAGATCGATATTGCCTGTTCGCTCTTTATGAACTACGATGCCCATATCGTACTCTTAAGAGAACGGCAGCTTGACAACAAACAACTGAGCAATCAACCGCATGAGCATTGCCTCAGTGCTCAACCGGTTGAAACGAATCATCGGCCACCAGCAACAGGACCCGCCCTTTAACCAGGGCATGCGCCTCACCAGCGCGTAAGAACGACAAAGCCCGCACAAGGCGGGCTTCGAAGGACCGAGGGGACCAACCCCCAGTCGGTGTGCCAGGGGACCAACCCCGGCAACAGGACCCGACCACGCCAAAGCGCGGAAGGAGTTAACGAGGACCAACCCGTCAACAGGAGTAAATGTACCATGGCCAAGAGCATGTTATCCAGAGCTGCAAAACGTGCAGACCAGATTATTGCGACTATCGCCGATCAGCTGAACGGCAATGCTGCTCGCCGTTGCGCCATCAAGCAGCGTCTCCATGTGGCCATGCTGGCCGCAGAGCAACACCACATTGTTGCCGCCCGCGCCGCCCAGAAGCGCATCACCAGCTTCACCAGGCACAGCGCCCTCCTCCACTGGCGCATCGATTACCGCCGCAACGCGGTCTGATTTCTCGGGTCTGGCGCTTCCCTCATAGCGCCGTAGCCAAAGCCTCTTTCTCAAGCACCGCAAGGATGCTTTGGCTAACTGCAACCTGAATTCAGCGTTGCATCGCTCTTTAACAACCAGAACCCGGCTCACAACCACAAATCCCGATGCCGGTAGGGATGCGCTGATAACCCGTAGAACCGGAATGCAGTGTGTGAATGTGAACGGCGGCCACTAGCAACAGTGGCCAGCCTGGAGCCCCTTGCAACAGGGGGTTGCAGGCTGGGTGATACCAGATTGCTTTGGGGGATAGCTTCCTTCCCCCCCACAAGATAGACTTCAAGTGACTAAACCCAACTGCATATAGGTCTGATTAATCCGGTCATGGAACGTATTCACTCACTCAACCTCGCTCGAATTAAATGGTGTTGTGCCGATCGCGGTGTGGCAGAGGATGAACTCGCCCATGAATTAGGTATTGCCCCGGCCGCCTTCGCAAAAACGATGACAGGTGAAGCGGGTCTTACATTCAATCAGTTACGTAATCTGGCAGCCTTCTTTGGGCGTGGCGTCCTGTTCTTTATGGAACCAGGTGATGTCAACGCGGAACAAGTACATTCGCCACAATTCCGGACTCTCACCAACCAAAAGCCTGAGCTCTCCAATCAGGTGAGGCTGTTGATTGAACGAGTTGAACAACAACAGGCAACATTCCTGGCTTTGCGCGAAGAACTTTCACCAGAAGGTGTCACAACGTTTACGCCGCCAGACCTAGCAGGATTGAGTATTCCAAAGGCAGCTAAGGTTGTCAGACAATGGCTTGACCTAAAGGATCGCAACGATTTTGACCGTT
Organism: Aeromonas aquatilis; assembly: GCF_054052405.1. Lineage (NCBI taxonomy): Bacteria > Pseudomonadati > Pseudomonadota > Gammaproteobacteria > Aeromonadales > Aeromonadaceae > Aeromonas > Aeromonas aquatilis. Next base: position 20,045 of record NZ_JBSTYP010000024.1, read on the forward strand.
ACCGCAAGGCGATAGAAGCCTGCGGCATTTTGGTCTTCCGTAGTAACGGCTACCACGGGAAGTGGCAGATCGCCAAGCAAAGCCCAATCCTCGGATTTTCGCTCTACGACCCGGAATGTCCTGTTATTGTTGTCAAAAAGCAGGATCACGAATCTCGTCAAAACTTCACGCTGATGCATGAACTCGGCCACCTGCTACTGCACCGTACCAGTTCGATTGACGATGACGGTGACCTGCATGCTTCGGGAGGAGCAGAACGCGAAGCAAATGCGTTTGCCGGACACCTGCTTGTACCTGATGAGTTTCTATCGAGTATCGCTGACGATCTGCGCCCTGACGATGTGATTGGCTACGATGATTGGCTTAAACCTCAACGTGATGCTTGGGGTGTCAGTGGGGAAATGATCCTGAGACGTTTATTGGATTCAGGGCGCCTTCATGCCGAAGACTATGCAGCATATCGCTCTTGGATCAGCAAACAGATATGGCCAGAAAAAGAGGGCGGAAGCCGCAGTTATCGCAGTCGTGAACCGATCCATGTATTCGGTGATGGTTATGTTCGCACTGTGCTTGATGCGTTGAACTCACGCCGCATCACCTTGGCTAAAGCTAGTAATTACCTAGATAACTTGAAGATCGCCGACCTGCATAAGCTGGAGCAATACTATGCAGGTATTTGATGCGTCATCCATAATCTATGCATGGGACAACTATCCAATAGACCAATTTCCTGCATTATGGGAATGGATGGCTGAGCGAGTCCAGAAAGGCCTGATCATTATGTCTCAGGTAGCTATCGAAGAAGTGGGACATAAATACCCTGAATGTGAAATTTGGCTTACCAAAGCTGGCCTTCATAAAACCCCGGTCAACCAGCAAATTTTGTTTCAAGCATTACATATAAAGCAGTTATTAGGCATTAACGATAAATATGGTAGTGGTGTGGATGAGAATGACCTTTTCATTATTGCCACTGCTAAGGTTCATGCCTGTGAACTTGTAACTGATGAGAGTTTTCAGCTCACGCCCAACAAACTGAAAGCTAATTGGAAAATCCCCGCCGTTTGTAGAATGAGTGACGTGAACGTCACATGTACCAGTTTCCTTAATTACTTAAAGAAATCTGGAGCAGTCTTCGGTTGATAGCTATACATCCTCAATTCTCAATCTGACAATTCCAGATTCTCCTAGCAACCCCGACCCTCGCGTCGGGGTTTCTTTTTTCACCACCACAGGACCCAACCATGAGCAAACGTACCGAGCAATGCAACGAGACTATCCCCCAACTCAATGACGAATGCCGCAAGCGCCTGCGCCAGTTGCGGGAACGACTTGGCCTCAGCCGGCCGAAATTTGCCGACCTGCTGGGGATCCCTGCAACAACGCTCAAGAACTACGAACTGAACTACCGGGAGATTGGCGGCGGCACTCTGTTGCTGCTCGCCCAGCATCCAGAGCTATCAGTTCACTTCCAGTGGCTGCTCACCGGCCAGGGGAATGAGCCTGTTAAATTGGAGACATCGAAATGAAGGTGCTTGGCCTCAGTAACCCTCGCAGCATCGAGAACATCGCGGTCCAGCGCAGAGTGGTATCCATCCACATGCAGAATGATGTGATTGGCGATCGCCGATTCTTTCCCGAAGTTGCACAAGCTCTTCGCGAGATTGCACAAGCTCTGGACGATGGCCTCATTGGTAACGAAGCCGCGGACTTTGTAAGGAGCTCCGGAGGGACGGAAATCACCATTCACGGATATAGCCTTTTCATGGGCGCCAGTGTGGTTGAACAGAAAGCCCAATCCGAAGAAAACCTACCGCTCCTGGTATTTCAGGTAAGGAGCCGTGACGGGAGAGTCATCAACATCTACAGCAATGGCTTCATCGACGGTGATGGAACTGCCGAATTTGGCTTCGTCAGGAACTACTTCACCCCTCGATTCGATGCGATCAGAGGGTTACTCGCTCGGGTGAAGGACCGAGGGATCCCCGATGACGAGCTTGAGCGAATTTTCGCTGGCTTTTGATGGCATCTCGCAAGGCTCCGCATTAAGCGCCAACGCTATCGGTTCAAACTCATCAGAAAGAAAGTAAGTCACCTGCTTATGGTCATCACTGAGAACCGAGAACACCTTGTGCCCAAAAGTGCCTTGACCAATTAACACACTGTCCCACTGAGTAATTTGCTTGTATTCGGCACTACTAGTGCTGTCCGTAACCACCTTAAACCACGCCATAACTCCTCCAGCAAACGAAGCGTCAAATGATACCAAATTAACGCTTCTAGTCTCTGAATACCACCACAGGACCCAGACCATGAAACAACTCACCGAAGCCCAGGTGCAGGCATTTCGCTGCGCCATGCTGCCACCGAGCCGCCACCCCTACCCCCTCGACCATGCCCCTTCCAACATAGACCGCAGTGAAGCAAGCCGCAGTACGAGCACCCGCCGTGCCATCGAGGAGTATCACGCACAGCGCGCCCTGCGCCTTGAAATGGAGCTGTAACCATGACCAGTGAAACCACACTGCTTGCCCTGCTTGACAGCAAAGAGGCCGAAGCCAACGCCAAGGCTGAATGGATTGCCGAGTGGGTAGAGGCTAATAGCCTCCCGCTGCTATCAGGCCAGCTCGATATCGATGTAGACACTCTGCAGGCCGAAGCGAATCCCGACCAGAAAACTCGCTTTAATCAAGCCGTTTACCTACTGATGGTAACTGGCGACAAAGTGTCGATCGCTCTCCATATCCGGCTACTTCTGGAAGAAGGGCTGACCGAGCTGGCACAGAGCGCATGGAATGACCATGTTGCCGCACTACAGGACACTATGAACGCCGAGCAGTGGGAGCAATACCAGCAGAGGAGCGCAGCATGAACACCCTTGTTGATACCAGACAAACCCTCCCACACGGCATGGTGCTGGGTCTCTCCAATGAGGAGTACCACGCTGGCCCGGGCGTCAGTAAGTCTCAACTGGACGACATTGCCCAGAGTCCGGCCACCTACCTCTGGCGCAAAAGCGCGCCGGTCGATGAGGAAAAGCTCAAGGCGCTGGACATGGGCTCCGCCCTGCACTGCCTGCTGCTAGAGCCGGAAGAGTTCAAGGACCGCTTCATTATCGCCCCTGAATTCAACCGCCGCACCAACGCTGGCAAGGACGAAGAAAAGGAGTTTCTGGCCAACTGCGTCGAGCTGGGCAAGACCATCATCTCGTTCGAGGATGACCGCAAACTGCAGCTGATGCGCGAAAGCGTATTCGCCCACCCGGATGCACGCTGGCTGCTGGAGCAGGACGGGATCTGCGAGGGGTCGCTCTACTGGACTGACCGCGAGACAGAAGAGCTTTGTCGCTGCCGCCCAGACAGGATGCTGACCGGCCACCCTATTCTTGCCGATGTGAAGAAGGTGGACGACATGGGTCGCCTTAGGCGCCATGTCGAGGAGTTCCGCTACCACGTTCAGGACGCCATGTACTCCGATGGATATCGGGAAATCTACGGCGAGATACCGGACTTCATCTTTATCGCGGTCAGCTCATCCATTGAGTGCGGCCGCTACCCGGTGCGGGTTCGCCCGCTGGAGCAGGAGTGGAAAGAGGCAGGCTTTGACCTCTACCGCCGCGACCTACGCAAATTCCACGAGTGCCGAGTTAACAACGACTGGCACGACCTGATACCACTTAACCGCCCAGAATGGGCAAGGAAGGCAGCGTGAGTAACCTCGCAACCATCAAACAACAGGCGGCCGAAAACTTCGCCGGCCAGTTCCCCATCTTGGCCCAGCGCGGCATTGACGAGCCGACTTGGAACGCCCTGTGCAACACCATCTACCCGGGCGCCAACCCTGACTCTGTGGTGATGGCCATCGACTACTGTAAGGCGCGTGGGCTCGACATCCTGCTCAAGCCGGTTCATCTGGTGCCCATGCAGGTCACCGATGCGCGTACCAAAGAGAAGGTTTGGCGCGATGTGCCGATGCCAGGTATTGGGATGTACCGCATTCAGGCTGATCGCTCTGGCAACTACGCCGGTGCCGATGAGCCGGTGTTTGGCCCGGATGTAGTTGAGGAGTTCCAAGACCCCTACAACACACAAAACAAGATCACCTTCACCTACCCACAGTGGTGCAAGTACACCGTCTACAAGATGATTGACGGTCAGCGGGTTGCCTTCCACGCCCTGGAGCGCTGGAAGGAGAACTACGCCACCCAGAGCAGCAAGAGCGAATGCCCCAATTCCATGTGGCGCAAGCGCCCCTATGCCCAGCTGGCCAAGTGTACCGAGGCGCAGGCACTGCGTAAGGCGTGGCCAGAGATTGGCAGCGAGCCGACCGCCGAAGAGATGGAGGGCAAGGAGATCTTCATCAACGAGATCCCGGGCTCTCAAGTCCAGCAGCCGAAGGCCACCAATCGCACGCTCGCAGCCATGAAAGGTAGCGTGGAGCAGCCGATCACCATCGAAGCCGAAGCGCAGCAACCCCTTGATACCAGCGAGCCGGTTGACCACGCCAACGCCTACGCCGACCACTGCGCCGCTATCGAAGCAGCAAGCGATACCGTCGAATGGCAGCAGGCCTATACCAGCGCCTGGGCATGGGCCAGCGAAACCGGCGACCAAGCCATTGCCGACGGCATCAAGCAGGTTGCTGGCGAGCGCAAAGCCCAGCTCAAGAAGGCCATGTAACCCAACTCACTCTCACCAGCCCGCCAACCCGCGGGCTTTTTTATTCCGAAGGACCCGCCATGACCGAACAAGCCAAGACCGACACCGCCCAGACCCAGCTGGTTGTAATTGACCCCACCACCGCAGTTGCCCTGTTCACCGAGGGAGATGGCATCAACGCCATGCTGGCAGACATTCGCCAGAAAGCAGCCAGCCTGGTGCCTGATGTCACCACCGCCAAGGGGCGCAAGGAGATTGCCAGCGTCGCCTATGCCGTAGCCAAGACCAAAACCTATCTGGATGGTCTCGGCAAGGATTTGACCGCCAAGTACAAGGAAATCCCGGCACGCATCGATGCCAACCGCAAGCTGATCCGCGACACCCTGGATGCCCTGAAAGACGATGTACGCAAACCTCTGACGCAATTTGAAGAGGCAGAAGCAACCCGGGTTGCCGGCCTCAATGCCCGCCTCGCCCGTCTCAATGCGTTGGGTGCCGCAGCCAGCAGCGATATCGCATCGGTAGACCTGCAAGCCATGCTGCTGGAGGTGGAGCAAGCCGAGCTGGATAACAGCTGGCAGGAGTTGCTGCCGCAGGCGACCGTAGCCAGGGAGCTGGCAACCAAACGACTGAGTGAGAAGCTGGCGGCCCGTCAGAAGTATGAGGCCGAGCAAGCAGAGCTGGAGGAGCTGCGCAAGAAGCAGGCCGAGCAGGATCGCATCGACCACGAACGCCTGATAGCAGAGCAAGCTGCTGAAAACGCCCGTATCCAGGAAGAAGAGCGTCAACGCCTCGAGCGTGAAGCTGCACAACACCGTGAGCAAGAGGCGCTTCGCCAAGCCAATGAGGCACTCGAGCGCGAGGCTCAAGCCAAACGTGATGCCGAAGCCTCCGAGCTGGCCCGCCAGCAAGCAGAAGACAATGCTGCACGTCAGGCAGAAGAAGCTGCAGCCCGCGCAGCGGAACAGGAACGCCAACGTATTGCCGATGAACAGCGTCTCAAGGATGAAGATGATGCCCGCCGCCTTGCCGACCGTGATCACCGCGGCCGGATCCACGGCTCAATCATGATGGACATGATGGGGCTCGGCATTGAGGAAGAGAACGCTATAAGCCTCATCGCCCACATAGCCAAGAACCAGATCGCGCACCTGAGCATCAACTACTGAACACAGAGGAGGTACCTTGATGGCTGATTTCCGAGGTTCAACCACTCCTTCCGGTACCCGAGATCTCACCCAGACTCCCATGTTCCTTTTTAGAGCGTTGGATCGGGAATTCCACTTTGCCCTCGATGCGGCTGCCCTGCCAGAAACAGCCTTATGCCAGCACTACCTGACGCCCGGCATTGATGCCCTCAGCGTGGATTGGGGTGACTTCATCAGCCCCTTTCTACGCGCGCCCTGGGCTTGGCTCAACCCACCCTATTCCGATATCGGTCCATGGGTAGATAAAGCCATCGAGCAGCAACGTAAGGGGATCGGTACCGTCATGTTGGTACCGCAGGACACCAGCACTGAGTGGTACCCGGGGGATTTGGCCAGCGAGGTTCGCCACATCAAGGGTTACCACGATGAACATGGCAAATGGCGCAATGGCCGGATCAACTTCATCAACCAGGCCACTGGCAAGGAAATGAAGGGAAACCCCAAAGGATCGATGCTGCTCATCTTCGCCCCGAACTGGCGAGGCACCTGCCGGATTTCAGATGTAAGTAAGCAATCCCTAATGCTCGCCGGAGCAGAGCCCATCGGCGCCGCAGCCTGATACCCCCAAATCATCCACTGCCAGGCACACAGAAACAGTGGATAACTTTTAGGCACACCATGAAAAACCTTGAATCGCCCTACCCCGGCGCCGTGATCGCCGGGCTAGGTGTCGTCATGCCCCTTTCATCATAACCCGGGAAGTTCGTCTTGCCGGGTGGGATTATATGTAATCGCCAAAAAACTGAAGAGGCAGCCAAGAAAGCCAGCATCTAACCGACCCAAAGGACTCGACCATGAGATTTGCGAACCTAAAGACTCACCGTTTCACCAGCCCGTTCGAGTTGACCACCCTAAGCGGTAAGGAGAATTGATGAAGCGATATGACTGCACCATACACGACAAGCGTGGCGCGTTTGGACTCTGCATGGAAGCACGCAGCGAGGGGCAGTTCGTCCCCTTCACCAGAGTTGAGCAACTGCAGGCCAAGATCAATGGCCTGCTGGAAGAGCGCAACACCACCGGACTGGCAATTAACAAGGCAATTCTCTCCGGCATCGTGCCAGATCAGCATCCGATACGCTCGCGACTGGAGCTGCTGGCCAATCACCACAAACGCGAGCAGGCACAGGCCGACTTGGTAAGCCGCATGGTTACCATTATGAAGCTTGCAGGAGAAGTGCCTGAGAAGGATGCACTTAACCCAGTGCAGGCGTGGATGTATGACGCCATTACCACCATGGCAGGGCAGCGACCAAAGCAATCAGTAGCTGTCACCGAAACCATCCGTACCGCACCGGAGCGCATCTGGCTGCAGGTTGGCGACCAGAGCCACTACCACAGCGAGCCATTCCCGAGCGATACCAGCGAGGTGAGCTGGTGCGCGGACTCGGTGGTTGGCTGCGAGGTACCGTATGTGCGGGCGGATCTGGCTGGCAAGATGCCAGACCATCCCAAGCGGTCGCTCAACATGACACTCAAGCAAGCCGATGAAATGGATCGACAAAGTAAGGCGAGAGAAGTGTTGACCGAAGTAAAGCGGCTGCGAATTGAGCTGGCCCGTAACGTGGCGATCGGTCAGCGCTTGCTAGGAGAGCAGATGGACTGTTTTGATGCGATAGAGAAGCTGAATGAAGAGCTGCGCAAGCTGATCGGTGAGGGGTAGGGGCAAGGTGACAGCAGTGTTTATAAAGGCATTATCCACTCTCACATGCTGCACCTTCCACGCACATTTACAGCCAGCAGGTGCTGATTAACGGCTCTTCCTTCAACCCAATTGGCGCCCCATCCTCAAGGACAGGAGGGCCACGCCATGCAACAACTACAACTCATCGACCAGAGCAGCCAACTGCTGGATGACCTGGTAAATACCATACTCTCCCCCACCCTTTCCCAAGCAGCCAAGCTCAGTGAGATCGGCCGCATCCTAGCTCACTTCGATTTGCCTATCGAAGCCCCCAGGGTTGCCGGCCAGCTCTGGAGCGCCACCGAACTGGGCAAGGAGTTGGGGGTGAGTGCCCAAGCCATCGGCAGGCTGGCCAACCAGCACAACCTTAAACGCCCCGCGTTCGGGGAGTATCGCCTTGACCAGGCGAGCAGCAGCAGAAAGCAGGTGGAGTGCTTTCTCTACAACCGAGCAGGACGGGATGAAATCACCAAACTAACGAGGACCACCGACCATGGAAAGCCCACTAATCGTAAGCGATCAGGAGATCGAGCAGCTCACAGGGTACAAGCTACCATCGAAGCAGTGCAAGGCGCTGGAGAAGGCCGGGATCAGGTTCTTGCGTCGCCCTGATGGTCGCCCATCCACCACGCGCGAGTGGCTCACGGGAAGCGCAAGCCATCACCCAGTGAACAATGATAGCAATAACGGCTTTAACCTTGAGGCACTCAGCTGATGGCCAGGACTAGATCCAACCCTGCAGACAACTGGTTGCCACCACGTTGTTACATCAAGGGCCCAAGCATAGTGTTCCGCCCCGTAGGGGGCGGTTCAATCAAGTTATGCGCGGCAACGGTAAAACAATCCGAGGTCTGGGCCGCATACGAAAAGCTGATCGATCAACGAGTGGCTACACACACTGTGGCGGCCATGATCGAGGAGTTCTTCCTGTCTGCAGATTTTGCCGATCTGGCAAAGAACACCAAGCTGGACTATCGGAAGCACAGCAAACCGGTGCTGCTGGTATTCGGAAAAATGGCGGCCGATGCGGTAGAACCGAAACATGTCAGGGCGTACCTGGATAAGTGCGGGCTAAAGAGCCGCATTCAGGCTAATAGAGAAAAGGCATTTTTTTCACGGGCATATCGCTGGGCATATGAACGTGGGCGGGTAAAAATCAACCCATGCCAGGGAGTGAGACAGTTCAAAGAGAAGGCGCGAACGCGCTACATCACAGACACGGAATATCAAGCTGTTTACAATCTGGCTCCTCCAATGATCCAGATCGCCATGGAGCTGTCTTACCTGTGCGTGGCACGGAAGGGAGACGTTCTGGCCATGCGATGGGAGCACATTCTTGATGATGGTGTCTTCATCCAGCAAGGAAAAACTGCCGTCAGGCAGGTAAAGATGTGGTCACCGAGGCTCAAGGCTGCCATAGAGGCAGCTGGCAATCTGGCGAAGCACAGCATTGCTGGGTTCGTATTGTCTAAACCAGATGGGCAGGCTTATACCAGCAATGGGTTTGATGCCGCTTGGCGCAACACAATGTTACGGGCAAGAGAGATAACGAAGATGCCGCTTGATTTCACATTCCACGATATCAAGGCAAAAGCCATTTCAGATCTGGGTGGTTCAAGCAGGGATAAACAGCAGATAAGCGGACACAAAACAGAGGGGCAAGTGCAGGTGTATGACAGGTCAATCAAGCGCGTGCCGACAGTAGAAACCGCCAGAAAAAATGTGCCTGATATTCCCTCGCCATATTCCCCCGATATTCCCCAAGGAGTTAAGGGCGGGGGCTAATGCTTGGTAAGTCTTTGATTTTAATGGTGCCCGAGGCCGGAATCGAACCGGCACGACGCGAACGTCGAGGGATTTTAAATCCCTTGTGTCTACCGATTTCACCACTCGGGCACCGCAATCGGTATCAAGCTCGCGTGGCGGGCTTGTCAATATGGAGGCACGTTCCGGAGTCGAACCGGACTAAACGGATTTGCAATCCGCTGCATAACCGCTTTGCTAACGCGCCATACAAAAGAGAGTTGGCTCTCTATTGTCTGAATTTGGAGCGGGAAACGAGACTCGAACTCGCGACCCCGACCTTGGCAAGGTCGTGCTCTACCAACTGAGCTATTCCCGCATTGGTCTGGCTGACTGCCTGACTACGAGGACGCATTCTAGCGATGTTCCTCGCCCAGTCAACCAGAAATATTTAATTACCTGATCGTTCGGGCATTTTTTGCCCTTTTTGAACAGTTTTAGCGCCTTTGGCCGTTTCCTGCCTCAAATCAGCGGAAACCTCACCTTGCGGCGCATGTGACTCACAGGTTGGCGTGGTGGGTCAAATCGCCCCAGGCAGCCTTCATGTACTGGAACATCGACCAGAAGGTGAGCACGGTTGCGACATAGAGCATCACATAGGCGAGCCACACCATCCAGACGTTGTATTGCCAGATAAGACCGGTGAGTGACACCATCTGGATCATGGTCTTCCACTTGCCAATCCAGCTGACCGCCACCGAGGATCGTTTGCCGAGCTCGGCCATCCATTCGCGCAGGGCGGAGATGATGATCTCGCGGCCAATCATGGTCATGGCAGGAATGGTGACCCAGATGGTGTTGTAGTGTTCGACGATGACCACCAGTGCGGCGGCGACCATGATCTTGTCGGCAACGGGGTCGAGGAAGGCGCCAAAGGCGGTGGACTGATTGAGCTTGCGGGCCAGATAGCCATCAAACCAGTCGGTGGCAGCGGCCAGAATAAAGATGATGGCGGCAGCCAGATAGGACCACTGGTAAGGCAGATAGAACAGGATGACGAAGACGGGAATGAGCAAAATCCGGAAAAACGTCAACAGGTTAGGTATGTTTGTCATTATTTTTTCAGCCACTTCTTGTACGTCGCTACATAGTGCGCCAAAGCCGATTTGCGATGCAACCGCACTGGCGCCCGTCTTGGTCTTTTTAATCCATCAATCTTCTCAAAATGCGAGGGCCATTATGGCATTTACGGCCCCCCCGCGTCACGGCTCTTGTGCATCAAGGAGTTAGCGATGTTGCCATGCCGCTAACCCTGCTCAAGCGCTGTGCAAGCCATCGTGGATGGTCTGGGCCAGCTCCTGACTGATGCCAGGTACCTTGGCCAGTTCATCCACGCTCGCCTTTTTGACCTCCTGCAGGCCGCCCAGATATTTGAGCAGCGCCTGCCGCCGCTTTGGCCCCACCCCCGGAATATCCTCCAGACTGCTGCTGGTGCGGGCCTTGGCCCGTCTGGCCCGGTGACCGGTAATGGCAAAACGGTGGGATTCATCGCGAATATGCTGAATAAGGTGCAAAGCGGGCATATCTGCCGGCAAATGCAGCTCTTCGTGGCTCTCCCCCATGATGAGAGTTTCCAGCCCCGCCTTGCGGGTGACCCCCTTGGCAATCCCCACCAGCAGCGGATATTTGCCGCCGAGGAACTCCAGCTGTCGGGCCAGGATCTCTTCGGCGCGGCGCAACTGACCGAGGCCACCGTCGATAAACAGCACGTCCGGCACCTTGTCCGGCTCCTGCTGCTTGCCAAAGCGGCGCTCCAGCGCCTGCTCCATCGCCGCGTAGTCATCACCGCCGGTGATACCGTCGATATTGAAACGACGATATTCCGATGAGAGCGGCCCCTCCCGGTTGAACACCACGCAAGAGGCTACCGTGCGCTCCCCCATGGTGTGGGAGATATCGAAACACTCCATGCGGGCGATGGGGCGCTCCAGCTCCAGCAGCTCTTCCAGCTGGTCGTAGCGAGCAGTCATGGTGCTCTTGTGAGCCAGCCGTGATCGCAGTGCCGTCTCTGCGTTGATGGAGGCGAGCTTGATAAAGCGGGCCCGCTCGGCGCGAGTTCGGCTCACCACCCGCACCTTGTAGCCTGCGGTCTGGCTCAGGGTCTCGGCGATGACGTTTTCGTCCTCAAGGGCCACATCGAGCAGCACCTCGCTCGGGATCTGCCGCCCCCCCTGCCCCGACAGATAGAACTGCAGCAGGAAGGATTGCACCACCTCGTCGAGCGGGGTGTCGGCCGGCACTTTCGGGAAGTAGCTGCGAGAGCCCAGCACCTTGCCCTGACGGATAAAGAGCACGTGGATGCAAGCAGCACCTTGCTGGAAGGCGACCCCCACCACATCGAGTTCGTCCAGCACGTTGCCGCTCACCGACTGCTGCTCGGTGACCCGGCGCAGCGCCAGGATCTGATCCCGATAGCGGGCTGCCTCTTCAAAGCGCAGATCGCCGCTGGCGGACTCCATCTTGCCCACCAGCTCGCCAATCACCTGCTGGTTCTTGCCCGCCAGAAACAGCTTGGCCAGCTCCACCTGCTGGGCATATTCGGCCTCGCTCACCAGTCCGGGCACGCAAGGGCCGGCGCAACGCTTGAGCTGATAGAGCAGGCAGGGACGGGTGCGGTTGGCATAGACCGCATCCTCGCACTGACGCACCGGAAAGATCTTCTGCATCAGGTACAGGCTCTCGCGCACTGCGCCACCGGAAGGATACGGGCCAAAGTACTCCCCTTTCACCTTGCGGGCACCGCGATGGACACCGATGCGTGGATGCTGGTGCGCGGTGATGATGATCCAGGGGTAGGATTTGTCGTCCCGCAGCAGCACGTTGTAACGGGGCTGGTACTGCTTGATCAGGTTGTGCTCGAGGATCAGCGCCTCGGTCTCGGTGTGGGTGACGGTGACCTGGATATCTGCGATCTGGCGCACCAGGGTACGGGTCTTGATGCTGTCGACGTTGGTGCGAAAGTAGGAAGCGAGCCGCTTTTTCAGATCCTTGGCCTTGCCCACATAGATCACGATGCCACCGCTGTCATACATGCGGTAGACGCCACTCTGATGGGTGACGGCGCTCAGAAACGCCTTGCTGTCGAAGAGAGGTTCGGGAGAGAGGGTCATCAGCTACTCGGCTCACACAAAGGCAAAAATTGACGGGCAGAGCATACTGCCCTCGCCACCTGAAAAGCAAAGGGGCAAAAAAGCAAAAAGGCGGCACTCGCCGCCTTTGTGACCACACGCCACCCGATTAGAGGGTATCGGCATCCAGCATGCCATAGCGAATGGCCAGATGAGTCAGTTCCACGTCACCGTTGATCCCCAGCTTGCTGAACAGACGATAGCGGTAGCTGTTGACCGTCTTCGGGCTCAGGTTGAGCTGCTCGGAGATATCGGTCACCTTCTGCCCCTTGGTGATCATCATCATGATCTGCAGCTCGCGCTCGGAGAGGGACTTGAAGGGATTCTCGTCAGCTGAGGCAAACTGGCTGAGTGCCATCTGCTGGGCAATCTCCGGGGAGATGTAGCGCTGACCGGAGTGCACCAGTCGGATCGCCTGGATCATCTCGTCAGGGGCTGCCCCCTTGGTCAGGTAACCGGCGGCGCCCGCCTGCATCACCTTGGTGGGGAACGGATTTTCTGAATGAATGGTCAGCACTATGATGCGTACATCGGGGCGGATCCGCAGAATTTTGCGGGTCGCTTCCAGACCACCAATACCCGGCATGTTCATGTCCATCAGGATCACGTCCGGATGGTGTTGGCGACAAAACGTAACTGCGGTCTCGCCGCTCTGTGCTTCGCCCACCACCTTGATCCCACGCACATCTTCAAGAATGCGTCTTATCCCTGTACGCACCAGCTCATGATCATCGACCAGGAATACATTTATCACCCAAACACCCCGTTTTATCTCGTTTTAGCCGCCCGGTTAGGGTTAACAGGGCGTCTTGCATCATAACCAAACTCGTCGCTTTGGCAAACCATGCACGCCAAAAGTTTGAGAAAACCCATGTTTAGCGTTTAAAATCAAATAATTATATAAAATTTCAAAACAAAAAACGGTGCCTTGCGACACCGTTTTTCGTGACTTTCGTGCAGTGACCATCACTTGGCCAAGAACGCGCGCACCTTCTCCAGATCGGCCTGGGTATCCACCCCGACCGGCGGCGCTTCAAGGGCCTGGGCGACGTGGATCTTCTCCCCGTACCAGAGCACCCGCAGTTGCTCCAGCGCCTCGACCTGCTCCAGCACGCTCGGTGCCCAGTCTACGTAACGCTGGATAAAGCCGGCGCGATAGGCGTAGATACCGATATGACGCTGGTAGTGGTCACCAATCTGCTCGTGACTGTTGGCAAAGCGATCCCGATCCCAGGGAATGCTGGCGCGACTGAAGTAGAGGGCGTAGCCATCCTTGTCAGTCACCACTTTCACTGCGTTCGGATTGAACGCCTCTTCGGCATCCTTGATCGGCACCGACAGGGTCGCCATCGGCGCCGTGGCGGCAGCCAGATTGTCCGCCACCTGACGAATGATGGCGGGTGGAATGAGCGGCTCATCCCCCTGCACATTGACGATGATGGTATCGGCGGCAAAGCCGTAGTGACGGCACACCTCGGCCAGACGCTCGGTGCCGGACTGGTGATCCGGTGAGGTCATGCACACCTCGACGCCGGTGCTCAGCAGTGCCTGCTGCACCCGATCGTCATCGGTGGCGACGATCACCCGATCGGCACCCGATTGCAGCGCTTTTTCCACCACGTGCTGCACCATGGGTTTGCCATGGATATCCGCCAGCGGCTTGCCCGGCAGCCGGGTGGAGGCGTAGCGGGCCGGAATGACGACGACGAAACTCATGACGGCAGCTCTTCGCTATTGAGCGGACGGGCGCGGTTCTCCAGCAGCACCGGGATCCCCTCTTCCAGCGGATAGGCCAGCTTGTCAAAGCGGCAGACCAGCTCATGAACTGCTTTGTTGTAGTGCAGCTTACCCTTGCAGACCGGGCAGGCGATGATGTCGAGCAACTTGATGTCCAAAGCCAAAACGATACTCCTTCAACGATGTCGCGCTGGCGGCTTCATCACGCCAGCGATGGATGTCGAGCAACCAGCTATTCCATACGGGGCATATCACCCCCCTGCTCCCCCGCCGAGGCGAGAGAGATTAATCTTGTGCCTTGGTCGCGCCCTTCGCCTTCCCCCCCAGCTTGTGCAGCAGGGTATCGAGCAGGGAGGCGGGCAACTCGGCGCTGACCGGCAGATACCACCAGTTATCGAGGGCAAACGGGCGGCACTTGACCGCATCCTTCTCGGTCATCAGCAGCGGCTTGCTGGCAAAGCGGCCCACCAGCTCATCCCGATCGAAGGGGTGATGATCGCCGTAGGCGGCCTGCTGATCAAGCTGATAGCCGAGCCCATCCAGGGTGGCAAAGAAGCGGGGCGGATGACCAATCCCCGCCAGCGCATCGACCGGCTCTGACAAGGGGGCGGCCAGCGGTGCATCGTCACGCACCCGGCGCGGGGTGTCGGCGACCAGTTGCATGGGGTACTCCCCCTTGCCCGGCTCGCCGCCATTGCAGATGATGGCGTCCACCCGTTTGAGCCGGGTGACCGGCTCGCGCAGCGGCCCCATCGGCAACAGGCAGGCGTTGCCAAAACGGCGCGCTCCGTCCACCACCACCAGTTCGATGTCGCGGGCCAGCGCATAGTGCTGCAGGCCGTCGTCGGTGATGATGATATCCACCTCGCCGCTCTGCTCCAGCAGTCGTACAGCGTCGGCCCGTTGCGGGGCGACCACCACCGGACAGCCGCAGCGCCGGGCAATCAGCACCGGCTCATCTCCGGCCTGCGCAGTGGTGCTAGTCTTATCCAGCCGATAGGGGTAATGGGGCGCCTTGCCACCATAACCACGGCTCACCACCCCGGGGCGATAGCCGCGGGCTTGCAACTGCTCCACCAGCCAGACCACCACCGGCGTCTTGCCGTTGCCCCCCACCGAAATATTGCCCACCACAATGACCGGCAAGGAGGAGCGATACCCCTTGCGCCAGCCATGACGATAGGCGTAACGGCGAATGCCGCTGATGATGGCAAACAGCAGGGCAAAGGGGGCCAGCAACCAGCGCCAGCCACTTTTGCGATACCAGAGCCGTTCCAGCATCAGGCCTTGCTTCCCGCGTTGCCAAACTGAATGGCGCGCAGCTGGGCATAGGTGCCGCGCTGCTCCATCAATGCTTCGTGGTTGCCGCGCTCGACGATATGGCCTTCGTCGATCACCAGGATCTCGTCCGCCTTCTCGATGGTGGAGAGACGGTGGGCGATCACCAGCGAGGTACGGGCCTTGCAAAGCTCATCGATAGCCGCCTGAATGTGGCGCTCGGACTCGGTATCGAGGGCCGAAGTGGCCTCATCCAGCAGTAGAACCGGCGCATCGCGCAGCAGAGCGCGGGCGATGGCAACACGCTGACGCTGACCACCGGAGAGGGATGCCCCGTTCTCGCCAACCACAGTGTCATACCCGTTGCTCATCTTGCTGACGAACTCGTCGGCGTGAGCGATACGGGCGGCCTGCACGATCTGGTCGCGGCTGTATTTCTCTTCTGCCGCGTAGGCGATGTTGTTGGCTACCGAGTCATTGAACAGGTGAACATGCTGGGAGACCAGTGCGTACTGCTTGCGCAGCTCGCTCAACTTGTATTCGCGGATGTTGATGCCGTCGAGCAGGATCTCCCCCTGATCGATGTCGTAGAAGCGGGTCAGCAGGCTGGCGATGGTACTCTTGCCAGAGCCGGAACGGCCCACCAGCGCCACCGATTTACCCGCCTCCACCTTGAAGCTGACGTTATGCAGCGCCGGGGTGTCCTTGGTCGGATAGGTAAAGGTGACGTTGCGAAACTCGATCTCACCGCGGGCACGCTCCAGAGTGCGGGTGCCGGTATCCTGCTCCGGCTCGCTGTCGAGCAGGCCAAACAGACTGTGACAGGCGGTGATGGCGCGCTGGAACTGGTTGTTGACGTCGGTCAGGCTTTTCAGCGGCTTGAGCAGCATCATCATGGAGGTGATCATGACGGTAAACGTACCGGCAGTCAGCTCGCTGCGCACACTGTCGATGGTGGCAACATAGAGGAAGGCCGCCAGCGCGATGGAGGCAACCATCTGCACCACAGGACTGCCGATGGCATCGGCGGCGACCATCTTCATGGTCTGCTGGCGCATGTTGTTGCTGACCTGGAAGAAGCGCTTCTCTTCCACCTTCTGGCCACCAAACATCAGCACCTCTTTGTGCCCTTTGAGCATCTGCTCGGTGGAGGTGGTGATATCCCCTACCGCCTGCTGGATGTGACGGCTGATCTGGCGGAAACGGCGGCTGATAAGGCCGATGATAATGCCCACCAACGGGCCCACCACCAGGAAAATCACCGACAGCTGCCAGGAGTGCCAGAACATCAGGCCGAGCAGACCGACCACGGTCGCCCCTTCCCGCACCAGGGTCACCAGCGTAGTGCTCGCCGCCGAGGAGACCTGACTGGCGTCATAGGTCACCTTGGAGAGCAGATGACCGGTGTTCTGACGGTCGAAGAAGCTCATCGGCATCGCCACCATGTGATTGAACACCTGCTGTTGCAGACGCATCACCACGTGGTTGCCGACCCAGGCCATGCAGTAGTTGGAGAGAAAGTTGGCGACACCGCGCAGGGCCACGATGCCGAGGACGAAGAAGGGCATCCATTTCAAAACGGTGCTGTCGTTGCCATTAATGCCCTGATCGATCAGCGGCTTGATGGAGTAGACAAAGGTGGTATCCACGGCGGCGTAGCCCAGCATCCCGATGATGCCACCGACCAGGCCCAGCTTGCGATCACGGACATAACCGAGCAGGCGTTTGAATACTGGCCAGCTCTCTTGTGAGGTTTCTTGTTGCATGAATAGCCGTTAGTAATGGAAATGACGGGCTATTCTAGCCAAAGCGCAGGCTTACACCAAGCGCCGCCACCTATATCGCATTCCTACACGGCAGAAATGGCGGATTATTGTTCAAACCACACTCGCGGTCTCCACCAGTCGCCACTACGTCGGTACCAGGGCCCCAGCTCTCGCTCGGCGGTGACGCTCAAGCCCGCTGCTGTGGGTTCGACCAGCATCGCCCCTTGCTGGCCGGTGATCCACTGGCGGGCATCCCGATAGCGGGCCACCACATCGGGACGGGGAAAGCCCCACTGATTCATAAAACCGGCGCTGTGGATCACCTCCTGCGCCGCCACCGCCGCGACAAACGAGGGCGTGGAAGAGGTGCGACTGCCATGATGGGGGCTCACCAACAAGGTGCTGGCCAATCCCTTTCCCTCCAGTGCCACCAGCCGTTGCTCGGCTTGCCGCTCGATATCGGCGCTCAGCAGCACGCTGCGCAGCCCATCGCTGATACGCACCACGCAGCCATCGTTATTGCGCCCGCCACCGGGGCGCTCGGGCCAGAGCACTGCAAACGAGAGCCCCTGCCAGCGCCACTGTTGCCCACGCTGGCAGAGCGTCGTTCCCTCACTGAAGGGATAAGAGGAGAGCTCGTAGCGCACCGGCATGGCGCTGAGCAGTCGCTTGCGATTGCCGGCATGGTCCCGATCCTTGTGGCTGATGATGAGACGATCGATGACCCGGATCCCCAGATGGCTCAGCTGGGGCAGGATCACCGCGTCCGCCATGTTGTAGCCTCCGGGATAGCGATCACCGGTGTCATAAAGGATGGCACGCTCCCCCTTGCTGATCAGCACCGCCAGCCCCTGCCCCACATCCAGCACCCGCAGTTGCCAGCGGACTGGCGTTGGCCAGAGCGCCAACAACAGCACACACAGACCCGGTAGCCAGAGCCAGCGTGCCGGGCGCCACTGTGCGGCGAACCAGAGCAGCAACAGCAAGGTGCAGAGTGGCAGCCACCAGGCGGGTAGTGGCCACCACAGTTGCAGTTGATCGGAAAGCCAGCTCAGGATGGTCAGCACCCACCCGAGCCCCAAATCCGCCAGCCAGAACAGGACATAGGCAAGCGAGGTGGAAAGCGGCGCAAGCAGCACACCGATCAGGGCCAGCGGGATGATGGCGATACAAAAGAGCGGCACCGCCAACAGGTTGATCACCATGGCGAGGGGCGCGATCCCCTCGAACAACGCCAGTTGCAGCGGCAGCAGACCGAGCAACAGCCAGAGCTGGATCTGCCAGAGCCCCGGCTTGTCGTGGACATATCCCACCAGCAGCAAGATGGCCACCGCCAGAAACGAAAGCCAGAAGCCGGCCGAATAAAGTGCGAAGGGATCCCAGAGGGTCAATACCACAAAGGCCCACAGCCAGATGCGCCAGGCCGGCCACTCCCGCCGGCTCCAGCGCAGCACACTCCACACCAGTACCATGATCAGGGCCCGCTCGGTGGCCACCGCAAACCCGGCCAACGCGCTGTAGACGGCGGCAAACAGCAGGGAGGTGATGATGGCGCCACGCAGGCCAAACAGCCAGCCCAACCACCACCCGAGCACCGCCACCAGCGCAATGTGTTGCCCTGAAATGGCGATGATATGGGTCAGTCCGCTGCCGCGAAACAGCTCCCACTGGGCATCCGTGATTCCACTCTGCTCGCCAAAAGTGAGCGCCGCCAGCAAGGGAGCATAATCAAGCGGACGCCAACTCTCGGTCGCGGCCCCCAACCAGCGTTCACGCCACCCCGCAGGTGCCTGTTGAATATCTATCACCCGACGCAAATTGCCGGTGGCGGTGATCCCCTTGCCCAGCAGCAGACGCCGCCCATCCAGCCCCGCCTCGTTGGCCAGACCGTGAGCCGGTTTCAACGAGGTCACCAGGGTGATCCGGCTGCCCACTGTCATGGCGGGTAATGCCTGATAGGCATTGACCCGGATCAGGGGCTCAGGTGTCACCGGTTGCTCGTCGAGGGTGCTCACCCGCAGCAGCAGCCGGACAAATTTATCCCCCTCGGGCTCTGCACTTTGCAGCTGTGCGGTTATCATGTGGCTCGTCTGATCGCCCAACCGCTCCAGCCAGGCCAGCCGATAGGCAAGATTGGCCTGCATCCAGAGGATGCCGAGCAGGAGAAACAGCCACCGCCAGGCACGGCAATATGCAAGGGGGATCAGCAGGGACAGCAACAGGCCCCCCCATGCGAGTGAAGGTAACCATGGCCAGAGCAGTGAGGAGCTTGCCCCCAGGGCAAACGACAACAGACGCAGATCCATGGAGCAAGTATTTAGCAAGGTTTCAATATGCCCAAACGACTCATTAAACGCTGGATGCCCGATCAGCAAACCCTGAAAGAACACAAGCACCTGCGGCTGTTCGGCAAACTGCTGCTCGATGCCAACCTCTGGCACCTCAACCGCCGCTCGGCCGCCGGGGCATTTGCGGTGGGCCTCTTCATGGCCTGGGTGCCGCTCCCCTGCCAGATGCTGCTGGCGGCCGGTGGCGCCATCCTGTGCCGGGTTAATCTGCCGCTCTCGGTGGCGCTGGTCTGGCTCTCCAACCCCTTTACCATGCCACCGCTCTTTTATGGTGCCTATCTGGTAGGTTGCCAGTTGCTGGGCCACCCGATGCAGCAGATAGAGATTGAATTTACCTGGCAGTGGCTCGCCTCTGTGTTCCAGACGGTCGCGCCGCCCCTGCTTCTGGGCTCTCTGGTGCTGGCCCTGCTCAGTTCCCTTATCGGCTACACCCTGATCCGTACCTTCTGGCGGATCAGCACGGTGCGCCAGTGGCAAAAACGCAAGATGGCCCGCCCATGCTGAGTCGCTGGTTTGCCCGCTTCAAGCTCGATCCCGACACGCTTCGCCAGCAGAAGTGGTTTGCCCTGTTTGGTGAGCGACTGCTCGCTCCGGCCCTCTGGCAAGGGGGTGCTCGCGCCCTGAGTGGCGCGGTGGCGGCCGGGATCTTCGCCTGCTGGTTCCCCATCCCGATGCACTCGCTCATCGCCGTCGGGCTGGCGCTGGCATTCAGCCTCAACCTGCCGCTGGCACTGCTGGCAGTCTGGTTCAACAATCCGCTGACCCTGCCATTCATGTATCTCTACGCCTATCGCACCGGCTGTCTGGTGCTGCACAAGACGCCGGAGCCTTTCCACCTCAGCTGGACCCTGCACTGGCTGGAGCAGGAGGCGGCCACCCTGGTGCCTCCCTTCCTGCTCGGCAGCCTGCTGCTGGCGATACTCACCGCCCTGAGCGGCGGCGCCCTGACTGCGCTGCTGTTGCAACTGCGCAAGCTGTGGCAAGGTGCCCGCCAACAGTGAGTCCCCCTTCCCATTGTTTGACTGTTTGACGATCAGCCGTTGGCGATCAAAAAAGCCCGTCACCAAGGTGACGGGCTTTTTCATGGCATAGAACCAGAGCGCAAGGCAATGCGATTACAGCACCTTGGCGATCGCCTCGCAGAGGGGATCGATATTGGCGCGGGTAATACCGGCTACGCTGATCCGACCGGAGCCGACGATGTAGATGGCAAATTCGCTCTTGAGGCGCTCAACCTGATCCTTGGAGAGACCGGAGAAGGAGAACATGCCGTTCTGCTCGCGGATAAAGCTGAAATCCTGGCTCACGCCGAGGGCCGCCAACTTCTCTACCAGCAACTCGCGCATCTCGCGAATACGAACCCGCATCGCGGCCACCTCGTCGACCCACTCGGCATAGAGAGCCGGATCGCTCACCACGGCGGTGACGACAGCGGCACCGTGTGACGGCGGGTTGGAGTAGTTGGCGCGGATGACGGTCTTGACCTGAGTGAAGGCCACGTCGGCAATCGCCTTGGTCGCGCTGACCAGGGTGAAAGCGCCGACACGCTCGTTGTAGAGGCCGAAGTTCTTGGAGAAAGAGCTCGCTACCAGCAGCTCGTCGTGACACTCGGCGAAGATGCGCAGACCTTCGGCATCCTCTTCGATACCACGGGCAAAACCCTGATAGGCGAAGTCAAACAACGGCAGCCAACCAGCGGCCGCACTCTGCTTGGCCAGTGCGCGCCACTGTTCGCAGGTAGGGTCGATACCGGTCGGGTTGTGGCAGCAGCCGTGCAGCAGCACCAGCTCACCCGGCTGCACTTCGGCCAGCGAAGCCTGCATAGCGGCAAAGTCGAGCCCCTTGGTGGCGGCGTCGTAGTACTTGTACCACTTGACGGTCAGGCCCGCGGCCTGGAATACGCTGACGTGGTTGGCCCAGGTGGGATCGGAGATCCAGATGGTCTTGGCCAGCCCGTTGCGCACCACGAATTCGGCCGCGATACGCAGGGCGCCGGTGCCGCCCGGTGCTTGCGCGGTCTTGGCGCGGCCGCTGGCAACCAGCGCAGAGTGCTGACCGAACAGCAGTTGCTGTACGATGCGGCCATATTCGATATTGCCTTCAATACCGAGGTAGTTCTTGGTCTTCTCGTCGGTCAGCAGCTTCTGCTCGGCTTTCTTGACGCAGTGAAGAATGGGGGTAGCACCGGACTCGTCCTTGTAGATCCCTACGCCCAGATTGATCTTGTGGCTGCGAGAGTCAGCGCGGAAGGCTTCGGTCAGGCCCAGGATCGGATCCGCTGGGGCGGCAACAACCTTTTCAAACATGGTATTCCCTGTATTCCGTTGAGTTCGTTGGGTGGCAAAGCGGCTTGATAAACAAAAGCGCTCATCTGGCGAGCGCTTCGTCAACTCTTTATATCACCGCGTTCAATGGGGGAAAACCGCTTTTTAGCTCGCGTTCGGGCCAATTTCAACCAACGGCATGCCACGCTGGCGCCAGTGCGCACACCTCGGCCGACAAGCCACCATTGGACTCAACCAAACCGCTACAAACTGCTAACAATGACTTGGGGATCCGGCTCGGTTCCCAGGGCCGAGGGTCCGTCAAGGGCTGACCATACGCGCTAAGGATGGGGGCCAGATCACGGGGCAACCACCAGCTGGCCGGACGGCCCAAGCGCTGGGCCAGCGCCTGCAGCCGATCCACCCCGGCAGGGTCGAGGGCGGTAAGATGACTCCACAGCACATTGGGGGGCAAGGCGGCCACCACCTGCTGCAAGGCTAGAGGAGCCGATGGGGGTGCCCACACCAGCAAGGTGCCGGGTTCAAGGGGCAACTCGGCAAAGGCGCCGACGCTATCTGTGGTGATCACCCGCCCGATACTCCCCTCCCCCCAGAGGATCTTGCCAAGACCCGCCAGGGTGCGCTCGGGCAGCGCCACCTCCCCCAGCGCCTGCAACCAGGGGGCTGCGTCGATCAGGGTGCCGCCGCTGAAAAAGAGGCTGAACGGCTGGGCGGCGCGCAAGCGCAACAGCTGATCGGCACAGAGCCGGATCCCCTTGTCCTCGAAATCGATCTGCTCGTTGGGGGTGAAGTTCACCTCGCTCTTGCGATAGAGCGCCGCCAGCACCCGCTCGTTGACCTGCTCCCCCAATTGCCAGCCCTGAGCATGCAACCACTCCTCGGGCTCGGGGGGCGCGGTGGCGATCTCGGCCAGCATCAGCTCGCGAGTAAGATAGCGCCGTCCGGCCGGAGTGAGCTCATAGCTGTGGCGGCCATGGGCGAGCAGCAGCTGGTTATCCTTGAGCAGCCCCACCAGCGGTTGCCACTGGCGGCCACGGATCACCACGGGTGAGTGATTCAGCAACTGCTGAGCCAGCGCCCGCCATTCGGGGTGACTAAAGTCGATCAATTACAATCCATCCCTGTCAGTGCTCAATCGGATAAACAGCCTGAAAAGGTACCGTTACAGGCCGATGACGCCAAGCCTCCCGCGCCAATTACGTGACCTCGCTCCCTGCAATTTTCCCCAAACAGAAGAGCCCACCGTGGGGTGGGCTCTTCCTTGGATAACACTCGATGCTTATTCGGCGTTGAGGCGCAACTCGGCGTCGTGCCAACCCAGTGGCAGGGTCAGCAGCTGATCGATCAGCTCCCGGCGATCGGATTTCTCCAGATAGGCGAGATAGAGCGGACGGCTCAGCGGCTGGCCCCCCTCCACCAGATGGAGCGCCCCCTGCTCGAGGAAGGGGCTGACCATCCGCCGTGGCAGGTAGGCAGCACCACCGTTGGCCAGCACAAACTGCAACGCCATGCTGGCAGAGCTGGAGTGCAGCACCGGGGTCTTTTGCAGGCTCTGCAACCGGCTCGGCTGCGGCTCGAAGCTGGTGCCCCAGTCGAGGTGGATATGCGGCATCTGCATCAGGTTGTCGGCATTGGCCGCCGGATCCCGGCTCACCAGCTCGAACACAAGCTCACCGATGGGATGCAGGGCAATCTCGTCGATCTTGGTGGGCTCGGAGAGCAGGGCCAGATCGAGGGAGCGCTCCAGCAACTGGCGGCAGAGGTGCTCGCGGGAAGCCGTTTCCAGCCGTACCGCCAAACCGGGCGCCAGTGCATAGATGTGATTGAGCCAGTCGTTGAAATCGAGCTCCCAGAACACTGCGGGCGCGCCGATGGCCAACTGCTGGCTGAATCCTGGCGAGAGCGCCACATCCTGCTTGGCACGACCAAGGGTGTGCAAGATGGCGTCTGCGTAGGGCAGCAGACGCTCACCGGAGGCGGTCAGACGGATGTTGTTGCGATGACGGGCAAACAGACTGACACCCAGTTGCTGCTCTAGCTGGCGGATCCGGAAACTCACCGCCGACTGGGTCAGGTAGAGATTTTCAGCAGCCCGGCCAAAATGCCGGGTCTTGCTGACCTCGATAAAGGTCCGAAGCAGCTCGGTATCCATTAATCGATGGACTCGTCACTGCTGCCACCGCCGCTGCCACCACCGACATCAAAGCTGCCACCACCGCTGCTCTCTTCGCTGGCGCCGCCAACGACGGTGCAGAGGCGATGAACGCGCTTGGGACCGATCACCTTGAGGTATTTGAACCACACCTTGGCGTGAGGATTGGCACCGGCTGCGCCAGATTTGACCTGCTCGACGAAGGCGGACTCGACATCGTCACGGGGTGCCAGGTTACCCTGGTAGAGTGCCAGCATGGCGGTACCATACTTTTCCAGACTGTCCGCTTCGGCCACAGTGAATTCGCCACTGCGACGCAGGCCACGGGGAAAATGTTTGAAGTCGTTGAAACGCTTGTCTGATTCGAAGCTCATAGTGCTCTTTTTTCTGGTTAGTTTGACCTTTGCGGGCAAGTATCATCAGGCCATCGCCGAGTGCAAAATCAATTTTCTCACTATGTTAATAAATATCTTTTATCGAAGTCACTTTGCCCCATCGCTGACGCCGATTTTGTGGCATAACACACAAAAAACGTTGATAAATAATAAACTTATGTAAACGTGCAGCCAATTTGCACGTCACTTTCTGGACTGTTCAGGCAAAAATAAAGCGCCATACGGCGCTTTATTTATCACATCAGGTGAACCAGCTGAACCTTTGGTTCAAACATGCTTACTCAATCATGGCCGGTTGGGCCAGGTTGTCGGCACGCCACAGACGGTAGCGCACTTCATACTCCTGCGGCACGTAGATCACGAACGGCAGTTTTGAGTTGTAGTTCACGAAGAAGCCCTGACCGTAGATCTGGACGAAGGTCTCTTTCTGCTGGCTATCGGGGCACATCATCAGGGTGCTGATGGGGTCGGAAACCTTGCCCAGTTTCAGGTAGTTGTAGCCCCAGCCTTTGACGCTGTGCTGTTCCAGGTTGCCTGCAAAACGCGGTACGTTGCAATCAACCATCATCTTTTTGCCGACCTGCAGCTCGACCATCATGTCGGCTTCTTTCTCGACTTCAGGCAGGCGGATCACCACACGTTCCTGATTCACGTCAGCGGCTGGGAACATGCTGATATCAAATTTTTTCGGCTCGGCGGCGAAGGCATGGCCACCCAGCAACAAGGCGCCCAGCAGGCTAAAACGCAATACGGTTTTCATCTGTACCTCATGGGGTTGGTTCAACGCCGCTAGACTAACCGCTCTGCCGATTTCATGCCAGCGATCTGCTACGTAAAAACTGCGTAAAATGATGCAGATCCGGCACACCATGACGTGACCTGGCTATTTTCTGACAGGGCGCACACTCCCGTTACGGGAACCTGAAACAAAAAGCGAGGCCAATTGGCCTCGCTTTGCATTCAAATGGCGCCAGAGTGCTATTTGGCCGCCTCTTGATGGGCCTTGATGACGGCCACCGCCTTGTCAGGGAAGTCACTGAACACCCCATCCACATCAGCCTGATAGAGGAAGATGTTAAGGAGATCGGTAAAGTCCTTGGCATAGGCCGGGATCTGCCCCTCATCCTGACGGAAGGTATAGGGGTGAACTTTCAGGCCCGCCGCATGGGCTTCTTTTACCATGCCGGTGAAGACCGGTTTGCCCAAAGTGCCCGGCTCGGTGACGATCATCGGTTTCCACGGGCCAATCCCTTCGGCATAGCTGGCGATGGTTTTCATCGCTCCCGGCTTGAACATCCAGTCATAGTTGTAGGGGGTCGCCTTGCCCTTGGCGTCGTAGACCATGGTCTCGTTCCAGTCGGTCTCGGCCATCAGCTGCACCAGTTTCAGATCCATACCCATGGCGGGCATCAGTTCGCTGTTGATGCGCTTGAGTTCATCGGCATCGAAGCACTGCAGATAGACCTTGTCATCCTTCCCGGTGTAGCCGTACTCCTTGAGCACCTTCAGCACCGCCTTGGAGATATCCTTGCCTTCGTGACGGAACAACCAGGGCGCCTTGATCTCCGGGTAGATCCCGATGTTCTTGCCGGTGCTCTTGTTGAGCCCCTGGATCATCTCGATCTCCTCCTGGAAGGTATGGATCTTGAAGCTGGACTTCCACTGCGGGAAGCGGGCCGGATAGACCGGCACCTGCTTGCCATCCACCAGCTGGAACGGCTCGGTCATACGCAGGGAACGCACCTCGTCCAGGGTAAAATCCACCACATAGTAACGGCCGTCCGGACGGGCACGGCCGGGGAAGCGCGCCGCCACATCGGTGATGCCATCGAGGAAGTGATCGTGCATCACCACCAGCTGGTCATCCTTGGTCATCACCAGATCCTGCTCCAGATAATCGG
This sequence comes from Aeromonas aquatilis, assembly GCF_054052405.1. Lineage (NCBI taxonomy): Bacteria > Pseudomonadati > Pseudomonadota > Gammaproteobacteria > Aeromonadales > Aeromonadaceae > Aeromonas > Aeromonas aquatilis. The sequence continues at coordinate 46,388 of NZ_JBSTYP010000024.1, forward strand.
CCCCCATACCATAGGCCAGCGCCTTGGACTCCAGGGTATGCTCGGGCAGGTAGCCGGAGGCGCCCCGGTGAGCAATCACTATCTTGCCTTCATCGGCAGCCAACACGGGTAATGAGAGGGATGCCCCAAGGCTCAAGGCGATGAGGGAAACGGCGAGTTTTTTCATATGTGATGCTCTTTATTATTGTGTGTAGGTAATTGTTCTATCAGAGGTTTGTTGCATATTTACGGTGGAAAGCGGTGGGCTGCAGCGCACTGCCCACCGTCACACATCAGCTCGCCTTGCGCAGAGCCTGATGGTATTGGTCGAGCCAGATCTGCAGCATCTGCTGCTCTGACTCGTTCAGGCGCAGCCCCAACTTGCTGCGGCGCCAGAGGATATCATCCAGTGAACAGGCCCACTCCCGCTCGATGAGATAGCGCACTTCAGACTCGTAGAGGCCACCACCGAAGTGAATGCCACGATCCTCTTTTAGCCAGAGACGGGCATGTGCGCCATAGGCTTCGGCAATGCGCAGGGCACTGCGATCATCGAGCCAGTCAAACTCCAGCGCAAAGGCGCGGGCCAGCTCGCGTACCGAGCAGTCAAACTCGCCGCCGGGCAGACGGCTGGTCGCAGTCCAGTCATCCCCCATCTGGCTGAACCAGGGCTTGAGCTTGTTGCAGGCAGCCTGCGCCAGCTTGCGATAGGTGGTGAGCTTGCCGCCAAACACCGACAAGAGCGGCGCACCGTCAGACTCGCCAGACAGTTCGAGGGTGTAGTCGCGGGTCACCGCCTGCGGTGAATCTGACTCGTCGTCACAGAGCGGGCGCACCCCGGCATAGGTCCAGATCACATCTTTCGGCGCAATTTGGCGAGTGAAGTGGGCGTTGACCACCTTGCACAGGTAGGTAATTTCGGCCTCGCTGATCTTCGCTTCCCGCGGGCTGCCGTGATGCTCCACATCCGTGGTGCCGATGAGGGAGTAGTCCTGCTGATACGGGATGACGAAGACAATGCGGTTGTCTTCGTTTTGCAGGATATAGGCCTCTTCGCGCTCATGGATGCGCGGCACTATCATGTGGCTGCCTTTAATAAGGCGAATACCGCGGGGGGATTTCTCGTGCAGGCTCTCGTCATAGAAGGTCTTGACCCAGGGGCCAGCCGCATTGACCAGACCACGGCAGGTGACGGTGAACTGCTCGCCCCCTTCCCGCTCCAAAGTGAGCGTCCAGTGTTTGGATCCGCGCACCGCCTTGATACAGCGGGTGCGGGTCTGCACATCGGCCCCCTTGTCACGGGCCATCATGGCGTTGAGTACCACCAGCCGGGCGTCGTCGACCCAGGCATCCGAGTATTCAAATCCCTTGTTGATCCCCGCGGTCAAACCATCTTGCGGCAGAAAGCGCACGCCGCAGCTCCCCTTGAGCTTGTCGCGCTTGGCCAGATTGTCATAGAGGAACAGACCGGCGCGGATCATCCAGGCCGGACGCAGGTGCGGGCGGTGCGGCAGGCGAAAACGCATGGGACGGGCGATGTGAGGCGCCATGCCGAGCAGCACCTCCCGCTCCGCCAACGCCTCTTTCACCAACCGGAATTCGTAATGCTCGAGATAGCGCAAACCGCCGTGGATCAGCTTGCTGGAGTTGGACGAGGTGGCAGAGGCGAGATCTTGCGCCTCGAACAGGGCCACTTTCAGACCCCGTCCTGCCGCATCGGCTGCGATGCCAACCCCGTTGATGCCGCCACCGACGACGACCAGATCATAATGTTCGCTCATGTTCACCTACTTTCATTTTTATGATTGCTATAACAGCAATGTTTGATTTCGCTCATTTTAGAACATGAAAATACAACAAACGAACATTTTATGGCGAAAGTGTGATCGCCACAGCCAGCCAGAGGTGGCAAAGGGGACAGGTCAGCGGAGCAAATGGCGTCGGGTCAACATCGGCGGGTTAATAGCCAAAAAAACCAGATTGAATAGTGGTTTTGGCAATACCCATAAAGGGGTGAGATGGGTGCAGGGATAGGGGAGAGAAAGAGAAAGGAGGCCGCCCTGACGGGCGACCGGCACAGCCTTGGCGTGTTTCGCCGTCAGCAGATGTGGCAGGCGATCTGGTGTTGCGCCATCAATCGCGCCAGCTTTTCCGGTGGTTCCTGATCGGTAAAGAGGGCGTGGATCTGGCTGAGATTGCCCAGGTTGACCATGGCATTGCGACCGAACTTGGTGTGGTCAGCGGCCAGGAACACCTGACGGGAGTGGGCTATGATGGCCTGGGCAATCTTCACCTCGTGATAGTCGAAATCGAGCAGGGAGCCGTCGTTGTCGATCCCCGAAATCCCGATGACGCCATAGTCCATGCGAAACTGACCGATAAAGTCGCGGGTCGCCTCCCCCACGATACCGCCATCGCGGTTGCGGATCTCGCCACCGGCGATGATGACGGTGAAGTCATCCTTCGCCGTCAGGATGCTGGCCACGTTGAGGTTGTTGGTGACGATGCGCAGCTCACGGTGATCGAGCAGGGCGCGGGCGATCGCCTCGGTGGTGGTACCTATGTCGATAAAGAGCGATGAGCCGTCGGGAATATTGGCCGCGACCTCGCGGGCGATGCGCTCTTTCTCCTTGAGTTGCATCACTTTACGGGCGCTGTAGGCGGTATTGACGGTACTCGAATGCAGGGAGGCACCGCCATGATGGCGCCGGACCTTGTTCTGTTCGGCGAGATCGTTCAGATCCCGGCGAATGGTCTGGGGGCTGACGTCAAAGTGGGTCACCAGATCGTCGGTCGAGACAAATCCCTGCCGCGTCAGGACGTCCAGGATCTCCAGATGTCGTTGGGTTTGCTTCACGCTTGCACTCCGATGATGAGACAAAAAAAGGCCCCGGCAGATGCGGGGCCTTTTGGCAGTTTACCTGATCCCCTTTGGGATCAATAAGCTGAGGATCACGTTTTATGCCTTATGGGCAGCCGCTTTCTTGGCCGCAACAGCAATGTTCTCGTGCTTGAGGGTCATCGCCAGCAGGATGATGGAGAGCACACAGGAGACGGTCAGCACCATGAAGCCGCCATCCCAACCGAAGTGGTCAACGGTATAACCCAGCATGGCGTTGGCTGCCACGGCGCCGCCCAGATAACCGAACAGACCGGTGAAACCTGCCGCAGTACCGGCTGCTTTCTTCGGTGCCAGCTCAAGAGCATAGAGGCCGATCAGCATGACAGGGCCGTAGATCAGGAAGCCGATAGCCACCAGCGCCATCATGTCGATGGTCGGGTTGCCGGCCGGGTTGAACCAGTAAACCAGCACAGCCAGAGTCACCAGCACCATGAACAGGATACCGGCCGGGGCACGGCGGCCCTGGAACATCTTGTCAGAGATCCAGCCACACAGCAGGGTGCCCGGAATACCGGCCCACTCGTAGAGGAAGTAAGCCCAGGAGGAGTTGTCGACGGTGAAGTGCTTGGCCTCTTTCAGGTAGGTTGGCGCCCAGTCCAGCACACCGTAACGAATGAGGTAAACGAAAGCGTTGGCGATCGCGATGTACCACAGCAGTTTATTGTGCAGCACGTACTTGACGAAGATCTCCTTGGCGGAGAACTCCTGCTCGTGGCTCTCGTTGTAATCCTTCGGATAGTCGTTCTTGTACTCCTCGATAGGAGGCAGACCGACCGATTGCGGGGTATCACGCATCACGAAGAAGGCGATCACCGCGATGGCGGCCGCAGCTGCCGCAGGCACATAGAAGGCGCTGCGCCAGTCGTTGAACCAGCCCATCCCGAGGATAAACAGCGGGCCAATCATGCCGCCACCCACGTTGTGTGCCACGTTCCAGACCGCAACCACTTCGCCGCGCTCTTTCTGTGACCACCAGTGCACCATGGTGCGACCGCAGGGCGGCCAGCCCATACCCTGTGCCCAACCGTTCAGGAACAACAGCACAAACATGATGGCAATGCTGGAGGTGGCCCAGTGCATGGTACCCATCATGAACATGATGGCAGCCGAGAGCAGCAGACCGGCGGAGAGGAAGTAACGGGCGTTGGAACGGTCGGAGACGTTCCCCATCAGGAACTTGGACAAACCGTAAGCGATGGAGACCCCGGAGAGCGCGAAACCGAGATCACCACGGGAGAAGCCCTGCTCGATCAGATAGGGCATCGCCAGACTGAAGTTTTTCCGTACCAGATAGTAGCCGGCGTAACCGAAGAAGATCCCGAAAAACACCTGCCAACGCATGCGTTTGTAGAAGGGGTCGACCTTGTCAGCCGGGAGCCTGTCGATGTGCGCCGCAGGCCTGAAGAGACTAAGCATGTTCTGCTTCCTTATTGTTGTTATGGGCGGTTGAGGATGCCCTGACCATTCCAACGAATCATGTGAGTCCGCTGATTCGTAAGCGAGCCTATTGTGCTCATATGCGCTCATTTAATCTGTGATGCATGCTCAAATATTGCAGTTTTATTACAAATAAAAGCTCCAAATGAGAAATCACTCAGCAAGCGCCAACCCTTGTGTGGCAAGGGTTGCAAGCTACCCCCTAAGTGGTAACTGGTAGTTATCAAGATGCTTTACGTCACATTTTCTTAGCAATGAGTGGGATCTTGTCCACATTTCCTATGGAGGGGGGATGGTGAAATTATTGGGAAGGGTTATTTTCTGTCACGGCCGATAACGAGCGCAAACGAGCATAACGTTTGCGCAAGACGCAAAAACAACAAGGAAACGTTTTCGGCAGCAACGGATAGACACAAAAAGATAAAACGGAACATCAAACCTCTACGGGTGGATATAAGGAACAAGAGTATGAGCATACAAAGACCCAATACCCTGCTTGGCGAGTGCATCGCCGAGTTTATCGGAACCGGCCTGCTGATATTTTTCGGCGTCGGATGTGTGGCGGCACTGGTGCTGGCAGGCGCCAACTTCGGGCAATGGGAAATCTCCATTACCTGGGGTCTGGGTGTAGCCATCGCTATCTATGTGACCGGCGGCATTTCAGGTGCCCACCTGAACCCGGCTGTAACCCTGGCGCTGATGACCTTCTGCGGGTTCGACAAGCGCAAGGTGGTACCCTACATCATCGCCCAAATGGCCGGTGCCTTCTGCTTCGCCGCCCTTGTCTACTTCCTTTATGGTAACCTTTTCACCCAGTGGGAAGTGACCCATAACGTGGTGCGCGGCAGCGTCGAGAGCCTCGGCACCGCCGGGATCTTCTCCACCTACCCCAATGCCCTGCTGACCAACATGCAAGCCTTCGCCGTCGAGCTGGTGATCACCGCCGTGCTGATGCTGGGGATCATGGCGCTGGGTGACAACAACAACGGCGCCCCCAAAGGCTTCGCGGCCGCCCTGCTGATCGGTATCCTGATCGCGGTGATCGGCGCCTCCCTTGGCCCGTTAACCGGTTTTGCCATGAACCCGGCCCGTGACTTTGGTCCGAAACTGTTCGCGTTCTTTGCTGGCTGGGGTGATGTTGCCCTGACCGGTGGTCGTGACAACCCCTACTTCTGGGTTCCGATCCTTGGCCCCATCGTTGGCGCTCAGATTGGTACCGCTCTGTATGTCAAAGTGCTGGCTCCCTGCGTCCCGGGCAACCGTGTCGTCACCACCGAGCAAGCTACCCAAACCGCCAAAGAAGAGGCTGCCGCATAAGAGCGGCCCCCTCCAACGTATAAAAACGTGGAAAATAGAAACGTGGAGAACATCATGTCTGCTGAAAAGAAATATGTCGTCGCTCTGGACCAGGGAACCACCTCTTCCCGCGCCATCGTGTTTGATCAGGATGCCAATATCGTTGGCACCTCCCAGCGCGAATTCACCCAGCACTACCCGAAAGCGGGCTGGGTAGAGCACGACCCGATGGAGATCTGGGCAACCCAATCCTCCGTCTTTACCGAAGTGCTGGCCAAGACCGGCCTGCGCAGCGAAGAGATCGCCGCCATCGGTATCACCAACCAGCGTGAAACCACTGTTGTCTGGGAAAAGGCCACCGGCAAGCCCATCTACAACGCCATCGTCTGGCAGTGCCGCCGCACCGCCGCCATCTGCGAAGAGCTGAAAGCACGCGGTCTGGAAGAGTACGTTCGCGAGAACACCGGTCTGGTGCTGGATGCCTACTTCTCCGGTACCAAGGTGAAGTGGATCCTCGACAACGTGGAAGGTGCCCGCGAGAAGGCGATGAACGGCGAGCTGCTGTTCGGCACCATCGACACCTGGCTGGTCTGGAAGATGACCAATGGCGAAGTGCACGTCACCGACCCGACCAACGCCTCCCGTACCATGCTCTACAACATCCGCGACCTGAAGTGGGATCAGCGCATGCTGGACGAGCTGGGCATCCCCATGTCCATGCTGCCAGAAGTGAAACCCTCTTCCGAAGTGTACGGCTACACCACCCGTGGTGGCGGCTCCCGCATCCCCATCGCCGGTATCGCTGGTGACCAGCAGTCTGCCCTGTTCGGCCAGCTCTGCTTTGAAAAAGGGATGGCCAAAAACACCTACGGCACCGGCTGCTTCATGCTGATGAACACCGGCACCGAGCCGGTTCGCTCCAGCAACGGCCTGCTGACTACCGTTGCCATCGGCCCGAAAGGGGAAGTGAACTACGCGCTGGAAGGTGCCGTATTCATGGGCGGCGCCACCATCCAGTGGCTGCGTGACGAGCTGAAGATCATTCACGATGCCCGCGATACCGACTACTTCGCCTCCAAGGTGGGCGATACCAACGGCGTCTATCTGGTACCGGCCTTCGTCGGTCTGGGCGCACCCTACTGGGATCCCTATGCTCGCGGCACCATGGTCGGTCTGACCCGTGGCGCCAACCGCAACCACATCATCCGTGCCGCGCTGGAATCCATCGCCTATCAGAGCCGCGATGTGCTGGATGCCATGCAGCAGGACTCCGGCATCAAGCTGGCAGCTCTCAAGGTAGACGGCGGCGCCGTAGCCAACGACTTCCTGATGCAGTTCCAGGCTGACATGATGCACACCCCGGTGGTGCGTCCGACCCGCATCGAGACTACCGCCATGGGCGCCGCCTTCCTGGCAGGTCTGGCCGTCGGCTTCTGGAAGAGCTCGGACGAGCTGGAAGACAAGTTCAGCGTGGACCGCGAGTTCATCCCGCAGATGGACAGAGACGATCGCGCCAAACGTTACAGCGGCTGGCAAAAAGCGGTTGAGCGTTCACGCCGTTGGGCTGAAGAGGATTGATCGGGCGCCCGACATTCCTTTGAGAGAAACCCCCAAGAGGCCGACCGCTATGTCGGCCTCTCTTTTTATGCTTTCCCTTGCCGGTTTCTACCCCCTTCCCTCCTCATTGCTCCCTCCTGTTTTTCTGCAGCCCTCTGTTGTCACCATCCGCCACAACACAATTGAGCTCTCTATCTATAATCATCATCTGGGTCGCATATGCGACCTTATTTATGAGGAGAGCGATATGGAGAGGGCGATACACCGTTTTACACTGCAATCACTCTGGTCAGGGCTCGGGATCCGCACCCGGATCCTCGCTGGCGTGGCGATACTGATGGCCATCGCCATCAGCTGCATCACCTTGATCCTCGAGCAGATATCCCACAATCAGGCCCAGCAGCGGGTCGAACGCTACGAGCTGCCAAGCAGCGTGGATCGCATTGCCAACCAGCTGACCGCCCAGCTTATCCAGCACCTGACCGAAGCGCAGGCGCTGGCAAGCAACCGTTTTGTCATCGACTGGCTGACCGCTGGCATGCCAGAGCAAGAGTGGCCCGCCATGGAGCGTTACTTTCAGGATCTGCAACGGCGTATCGGCGGCAACGTCTTTATCGCCCCCCGCCAGAGCAACACCCTGATCAACTTCAGCGGCGGCCCCACCGCCCAGAAATCGCTGAGCGAATCGGATCCGAAAGATGGGTGGTTTTTCGGCTTTCTCAAACGCAGCAAACCCTATGAGCTGAACCTCGACATCTCCGATTTTGACAAGCACGCCTCCCTCTATATCAACACCGCCGTCACCCACGAGGGCAAGACCCTGGCGGTGGCAGGCACCTCCATCAACATGAGCGCCCTGAGCAAGCTCATCAGCGGCTACCGGATCGGCAAGAGTGGTCAGGTCTATCTGGCGGACATGGAGGGCAATATCGAGATCCACCCCGAGCAGGAGGTGGAAGGCGCCGCCCACCACCAGCAATCCTTCCTCGATACCGTCAAACGGCTTATTCCCAATGCCCGGGAACAGGTGGCCGTAGAGGCGCTAACACTGGAGGGGCAAACCTACCTCATCGCGGTGCGTTACATCCCGACCCTCAACCGGCTGCTGATTGGCGAGATCAACAGCGCCGAGCTGGAAGAGGGCCTGCAGGAATCCCGCCAGCTCATCATCATGGTCTCTCTCGCCATCGGCACCCTGGCAATGCTGGCTTCGGCTTGGCTCGCCCACTCCATCAGCCGCCCCATTCGTCAGGCTGCCGATGGCATGCACCACATCACTGCCGATCGGGATCTGGCGACCCGACTCGACTTCTCTGACGAGTCTGAGCTGGGGCTGATGGCCCAAAGCTTCAATCGGCTGATCCAGAGCCTGAACCAGAGCTTCTCCCGCTTCCAGCAGTCAGGCAGCGCCCTCTCCGCGCAGTCGTCCCAATCCATGCAACAGGCCCAGGCACTGGCAGGAGAAGCGTGCCAGCAGGCCCAGAGCATTCAGGAGCTGACCACTGTGGTCACCACCATCGGTGACAACGCCGAGCAGATCGCCAGCCGCTCGGAAGGGGTCAACGACGTGACCCAACGCATCGCCAACCATATGCTCAGCATCGAGCAGGATGTGACCCAGAGCGCCGCGCAACTCGACAGCTTGCGCAGCAGCATCGGCAGCTCCTCGGCCCTGCTCGATGAAGTGGTGAAAGACAGCAACAACATCACCCAGATCATGAACCTCATCCGCGATGTCTCGAACCAGACCAACCTGCTGGCCCTCAATGCGGCCATCGAAGCGGCCCGGGCAGGGGATATGGGACGGGGCTTTGCGGTGGTGGCCGACGAGGTACGCCAGCTGGCGGTGCGTACCCAGACCGCCACCAAGGATGTGCAGGATCTTATCTTGCGCCTGCAGGAGGGAACCCGGCAGGCCAGCAGCTCGATGGCAGACTCCCGCAACCTGAGCGAAGAGGGATACAACCGGATGAATCAGGTCAGAGAGGTGCTGGTTGATGCCACCAGCCAGATCAACCAGACTGCCCTCGAGATCAACGAGATCAGCGCGCTGGCGCAAGCGCAGGATCAGCAGATGGGGCAAGCCAGAACGGCGCTCGACGAGCTGGCCATGGTGGCCGAACACCAGCGGGAACACGCGCAGGAGAGCAATGCCGCCAGCCGCGAACTGTTCGAACTGGCCAAGGCCATCGACGAGCAGATCCGCCAATACCGGATTGGCTAGGCCCGGTGCTTCCCCCTCTCCCTCTCAATAACCAAGACGCCACCGCAGGGTGGCGTTTTCATTTTGCAAATCATTTTGCCTGCGCTCTCGAAACGGGAATGACGACAAAACTCGCAAGATATTGACAATTAACATAAAAAAATGTGGAACGGCCATTGCTTAGTGATATCAGACTCAACATAGGGATATCGCCATGAAACCGACCACCACTCAAGCGCCCGTAGCCCACGTCGCCACTCAAAAAGAGACCCTGCCCCCCCGCGAAGGCACCTTCCTGATGATGGTGGCCCAACTGGTGGTGCTCACCTGCATCGTACTGGCCGCCACCGTCGGCGGCCTCTCCTGGCAGTGGACCCTGCTGCTGGCCATTCCGCCGGTGATCGGTGGCGCCCTGCTCAGCCGGGTATGGGGCAAACTGCCCCGCTAACTGCGCTTCACCTCACACACCTTCCCGAACCGACGACCGCCCCTCAAGTCGGCCGTCTGTTTATCTGCCACCAAGCTAATGCTGATTGGCCGCAACGAAGGCGCGGCTTGTTTTTCGTTAAGCAAACCGCAGCGACGAACCGTTCAAACAAACCGCACAAACCAACCTGAACTACAGGGTATGGCTGCCCAGCTGCTCCTTGAGAAAATCGAGCCAGACCCGCAGCCGGATATCCCGCTGGGCATCGGAGTAGAAGACTGCATTGATGGGGCGCGAGGCGCCGCTGTTGCTGCGGGCCAGCACCTCCACCAGCGCGCCGCTCTCCCGATCCGGCCCGGTCATGAAATCTGACAGACAGACGATCCCCTGCCCCGCCAGCGCCAGCTGACGCAAGGTTTCGCCGCTGCTGGCACGCAGACTGGGGGTGATGGCAAAGCGATCCCCCTGCTCGGCACTGAGCAGCGGCCAGTGGTTGAGGTGATCGGGATGCAAAAAGCCGAGCAGCTCGTGACCGCTCAACAGATCCGCCGGTTGGCGCGGGGTGCCGCGATCGCTCAAATAGCCTGGGGAAGCCAGCAGCCGCAACCGCGAACGGCCCAGTGGCAGTGCGCGCAGTGAGGAGTCGGTCAGCTCGCCGATGCGGATGGCCATGTCCACCCGCCGCTCCATCAGATTGATAAAGCCCTCCGAGCTGTGCAGCTGCAACTCGATGGCAGGGTAGCGGCGGCGAAACTCGCCGATGATCGGCACCAGCCGGTGCAGAATAAAGGGGGTAGCGGCATCGACTCTCAACACCCCTTCGGGTTGTTCCCGGCGCATCAGCAGATGCCCCTCCGCCTCGCTCATCTCGGTCAGGATCTTCACCGCCCGCTGATAGAACCAGCTCCCCTCCTCGGTCAGGCTGACCCGGCGGGTGGTGCGATTGAGCAAAACGGTTGAGAGCTTCTCCTCCAGCCGCTTGATGCCACGGCTCACCACCGAGTTATCCATGCCGAGGTTCTCCGCCGCCTGGCGAAAACTGCCCGCCTCCACCACCGCCACAAACAGGGTCAGTTCATCAGAATGGGTCTTCATTGCTGTTATCCGGACAAGAGTTATGGGCCTTTATAGGCTTAGCTGCTGTGGATTGGCAAGCGTGCTCAGAGAGACGCTCTTGTTTTTCGAAGAGAAATAACCAGAGAGAATCACTATCTCTCACTCTGTTTAATCAGTAGAATGCCATCAAAAGGAATCGTATGAAGCCAGATCATCAAGGAGATACATTAATGGAGTTTGAAGAACGGCTGGCTATTGCCCATCAACTACTGGCCGACAGTGGCCTCAAGGAATTTCACTACAATCCGTGGCTGTTCAAATTGCTGCGTAAACTCGGCGTCCCCGTCAAGCCGCCTTATTACGCGGGCTGGCTTACCAATTTCCTCTGTTCCGGCCTCTCTATTGCGCCGTTATGGGGTCTGATTATGTGGACATTCATCTGGCATCCAGAGGGAAGGGATCTTTTATCAGCCCTGTTCAACACAACCCTGTTCGCTGGCGTATTTGGTCTTTTCACCTTAATTGGACTCTGGCTCAAACGCCGGCAGCTTGGATTGACCCCATGGGAGCAGTTGGAGCACCAGCACATCAGTGAAGGCACAGAGAAGAAGGTTAAAGCTCCTGCTGCCGATTGAAACTGGGTGCAATACAGGCTCTGAAGAGCACACTTTCACAGACTCGGACTCTCACCTTGCCAGATTTCGTTAAATTTTTTATCAGCTTTTCAATTAACTGTCTCATCCAAACCGCCATTGGCCTCTTGGTTCTCGCCTACAGGCTTTTCCGCCACCACAATGGCAACTGGCGCAGCTATCGACGAAGCTGGGATCCTCTCCCTCTATTTGCCTCCATTTTCCTTGGCATGGTGATCGCAAAAAAGCTTCATCCGGCCATCATGGCAGCCTTGTAATGATTGACCATAGCTTGGACGTTCATAGCCACAAATAATCAAGTAGTTCACCAGATGATCAAACAGTTGTGCCCTCACTGTGAGATAAGCAGTGGATCAAAGCGTCCATACGGGCCAGTAATATCTCTTTGCGGGTTTTAGGTGGTTTGCCATTGAACGCGCAATCAGCGAAGGTGAGCTGGTGACTCATGCAGAAAAAGGGGTGTTGACTACAAATTCAGACAATCATTCATAAAAATCTCTCACTACTGCTATTGCTGCTCTCCACTCAATACTGTTTTGCGACCAGCGCCCTGTTTCCAGCACATCGCGGCAGGCATACTGACTCTTCGTTTTTGCCAAGGAGGTTCAGATGTCTTCACCCGTGATTGTGATTGCCCAGCTTGAAGCCAAACCCGAATTCGCCCCCCAGTTTCGCGCCGCCCTTGAGCCGCTGATTGCGGCCACCTTGCAAGAGGCGGGCTGTCAGCGCTATCAGCTGCATCAGGACTTAGACAATCCCCACTGCTGGATGCTCTACGAGGTGTGGGAGAGCGAAGCGGCCCTTACCACCCATCAGGGCCAGCCTCACTTTACCGAGTTTGTCGCCAAGGCCGAGCCCTGGTTTGCTGGCAGCTCCATTCGCCGCTATCAGCCGCTGGACGCCTGATCCGCCGCGCTACTGAACGCCCTTTGCAACCCGTTTGAGGAGTAGCATGATGAAGATGCCCAACCTGGGTCTTGGAACCTTTCGCCTGACCGGTCAACCCCTGCGCGACTCTCTGTTGCAGGGGCTGGAACTTGGCTACCGCCATATCGACACCGCCCAGATCTACGCCAACGAAGCCGAAGTAGGCCAGCTGATGAGCGAGAGCGGCGTGCCTCGCCAGGATATCTATCTGACCACCAAGGTGTGGACCAGCGAATTCGGCCCGGGCAAGGTGATCCCGAGCCTGGAGGTGAGCCTCGAAAAACTGGGCACCGACTATCTGGATCTGGCGCTTATTCACTGGCCCTCCCCCAAGGATGAGGTGCCGATGGCAGTCTATCTGGAGCAGCTGGCCGAGGCCAAAACACAAGGCCTGACCCGGGAGATCGGGGTCTCCAACTTCACCGTGGCCCAGCTCAAACAGGCTATCGAGATTTTGGGGCCGGGGGCCATCGCTCACCAGCAGATCGAGGTTCATCCCCTGCTGCAAAACCGCAAGGTGGTCGAGTTCTGTAAAGCCCAGGGTATCGCCGTCACAGCCTATATGCCGCTCGCCTATGGCAAGGTGCTGAGCGAGCCGCTGCTGATGGAGATTGGCAAGCGCCACGGGGTATCGGCGGCGCAGGTGTCGCTGGCCTGGCTGCTGGCGCAGGACATGGCAGTGATCCCGAGCTCCACCAAGCGGGAGAATCAGGCTGCCAATCTGGCCGCTCTCGATATCACCTTGAGCAGCGAGGAGATGGCCGCCATCGCCACGCTGGATCGGAACGAGCGCTGCGCCAATCCCGACTTTGCCCCCGCATGGGACTGACGCGAAAGGCGTGAGACTAACGCGAAAGAAAGGCTGGCTCGCCAGCAAGCCAAATTAAACAGGGAGAGCATCATGCTCTCCCTGTCTCTTTTCTTGCCTCACGCTTTGCAGCGCTTGCTGAACGTCCAGCCGTCATATTGATGCCAGATGCAGCTCCGCAATCAGGGCGCGTTCTGGCAAAGGGCGGGATCGAACACCTGATTCCAGTCTGATTTCATATCGACCACCACCCAGCCCCGCACTTTTGCCTGTGCCAGCCCGTCGATCAGCTTGCCGCTGGCTGGCGGATGACTGTCGTAGGCGTATTCGCGCTTGGCATCGGTGTGGTGCACCAGCAGGCCGAAAGTGTGGTAATCCGGGTTGGTCGAGGTGTATTGCAGCATGGGCACGTCGCCATCGCTGTTACCAAAGGCGCCAACCGGACGCTGCCCCATAAAGAGGTGAATGGCGGCCGGTTTCGCCTTGCTGTCATCGAAATAGGCGCCGCTCATGGTCTTGCGGATCTCGCTGCCCTCCCCGGTCAGGGCAAACTCGCCGAGGGTAAAGGAGCCAATCACCTGTTGGGTCGGGATGCCATACATCTGCTCGGACATCACCCGCATAAAATCGACGCCGCCGCCGGAGACAATCCAGGTCTGGAAGCCATTATCCCGCAGATACCCCAGCAGCTGCTTCATCGGCAGATACCCGAGCTGATCGTAGTGGCAGCCAAAACGGGGATCCTTGCTGCTGTTGACCCAGCGAGTGACCCGCTCGGCAAACTCGGTGGTGGTCATGCCGCTGTGGGTCAGTCCCACCAGCTTGGCGAGCCCCTTCTCCCCCGATTTGGCCACGGCCTTGAGGTCGTTGTTCAGCACTGCCGCGACGATGGGGTCGGCCTTCCACTCCGGGTGTTCCGGCGCCAGGCGCTTGATCTCGTCCATCGCAAACTGCAGCTGATAGGTCATGGGCGCTTCCGGCCAGAGGGTGCCGTCATTGTCAAACACCACATGGCGCTTCTCTGGCGGAATAAAAGTGGGCTGCTGCTGATCGGTGGCATTGGTTACCCAGCGGATGATCGCCTGCTTGGCTGCCGTGTCATTCCAGGCAGAGAGGGGATCGCTCTGGCCGGCCTGTACCGCAAAGGCGCCGCACAGCAGCAAAAGAGAGGAGAGTCGATTCAAGGTCATCATGTTACCTGTCAGCTGGATATTGCCTGTCTATTGCCTGTAGATGAAAGCGCGCGGCCATCACAACACCGGCGCGCATGGGTTCAACACACACGGGTTTCACAGGGAAAATCCTATGGCGGCCAGCTTGTACTGGAGCTTAAGCAAGTTCAGAAAAGGAGCCGCATTCATCCCGTTCTGAGAGGTAGATCACTGCGTTGCGCTTACGCATCGGGCAACACAATCTCCTCCCACTCATCGCCATTGCTGCTTATTTGGCAAAAGTAATTTGCTTTCACCGTCATTTTTGCCAACAAAACCCATCGGCATACTGGCGCCATTCTCCCGTCGGGAGTCCCTAATCAAGGAGTTGTTATGCCACTGGCGTTATTTGCCCTTACCCTGAGTGCCTTTGCGATCGGCACCACCGAATTTGTGATTGTGGGGCTTATCCCCACCATCGCCGAGCAGCTCAATGTCTCGCTCTCCTCGGCGGGCCTCTTGGTCAGCCTCTATGCCCTTGGGGTGGCCATCGGCGCCCCCGTGCTGACGGCGCTCACCGGCAAGGTGCCACGCAAGTGGCTGCTGGTGGGGCTGATGGCGCTCTTTACCGCCGGCAACCTGCTGGCCTGGCAGGCCCCCGGTTACGAGAGCCTGATCGTGGCCCGCATCCTCACCGGATTGGCGCACGGGGTCTTCTTCTCGGTGGGCAGCACCATTGCCACGGGTCTTGTGGCCAAAGAGAAGGCGGCGAGCGCTATCGCCATCATGTTCAGCGGCCTCACCGTGGCGCTGGTGACCGGCGTACCGCTCGGCACCTGGATTGGTCAGGTCTTTGGCTGGCGTGATACTTTTCTGGTGGTAAGCCTGCTCGGCCTCGTCGCCATGGTAGGTAGCCTGCTGCTGATCCCCAATAACCTGCCCAAGGGGGCGGCCTCCACCATCCGCGAGCAACTCTCGGTACTGACCAAGAAGCCGCTGCTGCTGGTCTACGCCAAGACGGCGCTGGGTTACGGCGGCGCCTTCACGGCGTTTACCTTCCTCGCCCCCATCCTGCAGCAGGTGAGCGGCTTTAGCGCCGGTGCGGTGAGCCTGATCCTGCTGGTGTACGGGGTATCAGTCGCCGTCGGCAACATCTGGGGTGGCAAGCTGGCCGACAAGATGGGCCCATTGCCGGCGCTGAAGCTGCTGTTTGCCGGTCTGGCGCTGGTGCTGCTGGCCCTCACCTTCACCGCACCCCATCCGGTGCTGGCGGTGCTCACCGTGCTGGTGTGGGGCGCCTTTGCCTTCGGCAACGTGCCGGGTCTGCAGGTGCTGGTAGTCAAGCAGGCCGAGCTGCATACCCCCAAGGTGGTGGATGTAGCATCAGGCCTCAATATTGCCGCCTTCAACGTCGGCATTGCGCTCGGCTCCGTGGTCGGTGGCTTGGTGGTTGAGCACCTCGGCCTGATGCACACACCCTGGATCGGCGCCCTTATCGTGCTGCTGGCCTACGGACTGACCCATGTCTGCGAGCGCCGCGAAGCCCTCCGGCTCGCTGCCTGTCAGGCATAAGCTGCGCCAGCAGGCGTCACGCAAGGGCGTAGCGCCTGTTGCAATCGGCGCGGCAGGCTTCTACGCTGTGACACAGCGTTAACCCGGCAACCATTTCAGCAACTGTTTCAGCAACTGTTTCAGCAACTGTTTCAGCAACCAAGCCTGTCACCCTCGCATCATTTGCCACGGAGTCTGTTATGAAGGTGCTTATCGTCTATGCCCATCCCGAACCCAAAAGTTTCAACGGTGCCCTCTTCTGCCACGCCATCAGGGCGCTGGAGCAGGCGGGCCACGCAGTGATGACCAGCGATCTCTATGCCATGGGCTTTGATCCCGTCTCGGATCGACGCAACTTCACTGCCGCCAGCGATCCCGATTTTCTCAAGCTGCAACTCGAAGAGCTGGCTGCCACCGAGCAGGACAGCTTTGCCCCCCAGCTGGAACAGGAGATGCAAAAGCTGGAGGCGGCCGATCTGCTGATCTTCCAGTTCCCGCTCTGGTGGTTTGGCCTGCCCGCCATTCTAAAGGGGTGGGTGGATAGAGTCTTTGCCATGGGGCGAGTCTACGGTCAGGGCCATATCTACGAGAGCGGCAAATTTCGCGGCAAGCGGGCCCTGCTGAGCCTGACTACCGGCGGCCCCGCCGAGACCTATCTACCCGACGGCTTCAACGGCGATATCGACGGGGTGCTGCGCCCCATCCAGCGCGGGATCCTGCAATTTGTCGGCTTCGATGTGCTGCGCCCCCATATCTGTTATGCCCCGGTGCGGGTCTCGCAAGAAGAGCGGGAAGCCTGGCTCGCCCAGTGGGTCGAGCGCCTTGGCCAGATTGAGCAGGAGTCCCCCATCGTGGTCGGCCGATACCAGTAACGGCTGACGCAGCTGACACGCCCACCCCACACAGCACAAAAACAGCGAGCGGCCCCTGGCCGCTCGCTGTTTTTCACGCTCTGTCGTTATGGTTTTTGTTATCTGTTGGCGGGTCTTATGCCGCCTGTTGCACGCCTGCTTTGCCGGTCACCGTCCGCTTGAGCCAGTAGTCGAGGCTGACGTAGCGGCCCCCGCCGTAAACCAGCAGCACCAGCAGCATCACGAAGTAGGTAGCGGCAAACTCCATCCCGTTGTTGAGCATCACGGGATCCCCGAGCTCAGTGATGTAGTTGTAGCGACCGGGGAAGTTGGCAGCCAGCCACTCGATAAAGCCGTTGAGGCGCACAGTGGCCTCCATGCTGCCGGTGGCGATGGCGTCCCAGCCGTGCTTCCAGTGCACCATGGCACTTGCAACGCTCATCAGGAAAATGGTGGGAATGGCCATGATGCGGGTAAAGAGGCCAAGGGCGATGCAGATGCAGCCCAGCACCTCGGTGCCCGCCGCCAGAAAGGCGAGCAGGGTCGGGAATGGCAGGTTGAGCCCCCCTTCCGAGACCGGGGCGCCAAACCAGGCGACCGTGCCGGCAAAGCCCACCACCTTGGAGTGGGCCCCCACATAGATGACCGGAATGAGATAGAGGCGAATGGCCAGCAGGGCCAGAAAATCGAGCCGCTTGCACTGGGCCACCACCCGCTCGTACCACTGGATTAGGGTGTTGTTCATGGGAATTCTCCTTGGTGTTTGCTAAATGAGGGCAAGGGAGTGCCAGGCTGGCGCTCGCCAACGGGCAGGGTAAGCAGACCCAGCCGGTAAAAATGGCGTGCCCACTCGCTCAGATCAAAGTCGCTGCGAACCTGTTGCACCTGTTGCTGGAACGCGCCTTGAGTGATCCTCAGCTGCTGTTGCAGCAACTGGATCAGCGCCACATCCCATTCGCGCAACCGCTGGGTCACCACCTGATGCTCCGGGCTGCGAAACAGGCCATAGAAGTGGTTGCCCTGCCGGGTCGGCACCACGCCGCTGCGACGAATGGCAAAGGGGAGCTCAAGCAGTTGCAGGGTGGAATTGAGCACAAGCGGACTCTCCGCCGTCACCTCCTCCCCCGATATAACTTGCGGCACTACCCCTTCATCAATCTCGACACAGAGGCAGGCCCACTCGTACTCCAGCAGCGCCAGCCGCTGCCTGGGCCAGTTGAGGGAGCCCTCACCGTGGCGATGTTGCACATAGCGGATAAACTCGGTGGCGATATGGTGAAAGGCCGGATCGAGGGCGCCATGGTGAGCGACAAAGCCATCCACCAATGTGCGCTGATCGTCGGGGGTCAGCCCCGCCAGGGTCAGGACAAAGCAGCTCTCCAGCACCGACGCCACATTGGCGCGCACGCTGCGGGCATAGTGGCTGGCGATGCCATCCTGCGGCAGCCGCACCCGGCTTGCCAGCCAGGCGGTCTGCTGCTGCATCCGCTGCGGCGCCGTTTTGGGCGCAGTGATCAGTGATAACCGTCTATCCATAGCGCACCTCCCGCACCTGACGGTCGATCACCTCGCAACAGGCGCCGTGCACCCGAGCCAGCTCGGCCTCCAGCTCTGCCAGCGGTGGCAGATGGTGATCCCGCTCCAGCAACAGGGGGCGCAGGCCGTGGGTCTGCACCGTATAACGGGCCAGCGTCACCACCTCCTCGCACACCGGTTTGCCATGGGTATCCAATAAAGTGCCGTCCGCCTCTTCCAGATGACCGGCGATATGGAAATAGCGGATCGCATTGCTCGGCAGCCCGGCAATCATCCGCTTGGGGCAGTAACCGTGGTTGCGGCTGTTCACAAAGACGTTGTTGATATCGAGCAGCAGCTCGCAACCGCTGCGCGCCACCAGCTCGGCGAGAAAATCCTCCTCCGGCATCTCATGGTCATAGCCGTGGTAGTAGGAGATATTTTCCAGCACCAGCGGGCGGGCCAGCGCCTCCTGCACCTGCGCGATCTGCTCTGCCAGATAGGGGATGTTCTCCCACTGGCGCGGTACCGGTAAAAGCTCGTAAAGATAACCCTGCTGGTCGCGGGAAAAGCTCAGGTGCTCGCTATAGATCTCGATGCCGAACTCTTCCAGAAAGGTGCGGATCTGGCTGAGCAGGGTGCGGTTGAGGGGCTGACAATCGCCGAGGGAGAGGCTGAGGCCGTGGGCCACCAGCGGGTAACGCTCGGCCAGCTGATGCAGCTGCGCCCGCTTGGCTCCGCCTATAGCCATCCAGTTCTCCGGCGCCAGCTCGAGAAAGTCGATGGCGGGGCGGACAGGGCCGGCGCAGAGCGCATCCAGATGCTCCTGACGCAGTCCGATCCCCCGACAGCGGGAGCTTATTGGCCGCATACCCCCTCCGTCATCTTGCTGCTCTTGCTGGCTCTGTCGCCATCAATCCCCTCACCCGCCACGCCACACTTGCCATCGCGGGCGCGCACCAGCCGCCCCTGCGGATCACTGTCGAGGGCTTGCTTCTCGAAGCGCTTCTCGGTACCGCACTTGCCCGCCGCACACTTGCCGCCGTGCTGTTCGCTGGGGGCGGCCTTGACTGGGGCATCGCTCGGGGTGGCCGCCAGCGCCAGCCCCGGAGTCAGGGCAATCAGGCTGGTCATGGCGATGGAGAGGGTCAGTTTGCCGGTGGTTTTGTTGCTGCTTGAGTTACTCATGGGCGGACTCCTTGACGGATGAAACGGGGTAGCTGGAGAGATCGCGGGCGGCTACGATCTGGCCGTGGAATTGCTGTTTGACGATGGCCATCGCCTCTTTCTTGTGATTGAGGCCGACCCCCATCCAGTGGTTGAGCACCAGCAGCTTGGGGTTCACCTCGGCGGCAATTTTGGCCACCACAGATGGCTTGGCATGAAGCGAGGCGGAGACCGGGTCGGCCCCTTCGTGGATGGCGAGCGGCATTACCAGAATGTCGGCCCCCTTGGCAAACGGCACAAAGGCCGGGTTGCTGCCGTTCTGATCTGCAGAGATAACGATGGTCCCCTCGGCGCTCTCGATGCGATAGGCCAGACAGGGCACGTCACCGTGAGGGATGCCGAGCGCCGTGATGGTCAGCCCATCCTGCTGATAGAAGGTGTGAGGCTGCGGGCTCTGGTAGGGCACATCATGGAGGGTGATGGGGAAGAGGCCATCGGTGCCATCCTTGAAACCGCTCAGGTAGGCATAAGCGCCCTTGTCTTTGTTGAAGAGGGCATCAAAGTAGCCGCTCATGCTGGGAAAGGCCGAGCCGGCTTGCGGCCCCGCCAGATCCAGCGGATCGCTGCGCTCGAAGAAGTAGGCCCCCTTGAGCAGGGCGGGCAGGTCGGTCACATGATCGGTGTGAAAGTGGGTGATGCCGATAAAATCGACCTCTTCGAGCTTGGCCCCCGCCTGGCCGAAGCGCAGGTAGACGCCGCCACCGGCATCGATCAGGATGCGGGATTTCCCCTTCCACCAGATCACCTCGCTGGAGGAGGCACGCAGGTCGTCGGAGATAGGGCCACCACTGCCGAGCACCTGCAGGGTGAAGGTTTTATCCAGTGGCGTCAGTTGTACCGGTTCGGCACAGGCCGGGGCGACGGTGAGCGCGCACCCGATGGCCAGCGCCACCGCTTTCAATCTCTGTTTCATCACAATTACCTGTCGGTTGGTTGTCGGTTGAAAGTGTGTCGTTTGTGTCGTTTAAAGAGGGGGAGAGAGGGGCCGATGGCGACGAGTGAACGCCAGCCACCGGCCATGGCGGGGCGCGAGCCCCCCACCGTCAGTTACCGTCCCGTTCGTCCGCCTGCCAGCGCGCTTCCAGCCAGAGCAGGTTGCACAGGCCCAGCAGCAGGGCAAATCCGAGGCCCAAAATCCAGGTGAAGTACCACATAGCAGATCCCTTGAGGTCAGTAGAGTTGATGGCTGTCGCGCTTGATGCGGGCTCGGTTGAGCTTGCCGCGCACCACTCGATAGACCCAGCCGGTGTAGCCCAGGTTGACCGGCATCAGCACCAGCACGAGGCCGAACATGATGGCCAGGGTCTTGTAGCTGGAGGTGCTGTCCCACAGGGTCAGGCTGCTGACCGCATCGAGGGATGAGGGCAGCACGAAGGGGAACAGGGCGATGGCCACCGAGCAGAGCATGGCGGCGCAGGCGATGGCGCTGGCCAGCAGCGCAATTCGGCCCCGCTCCAGCCAGGAGGCAATCCCGCTCACCAGCGGCGCCAGCGCCCCGATGATCGGCACCAGCCATAGCAGCGGATAGTCAAAATAGTTGCGCAGCCAGCCACCGGCGTGGGGGATCACCCCCTTCATCAGCGGGCTGATGGCAGCATTCGGGTCAAAGGGTTGTGTGCCGACACCGGTCAGCTGAAACCCTTGCAGATCCACCAGATGCCAGCCGGCCAGCAGGTAGCAGAGGGTCACCAGCGGGGCCAGCAGGATGGCGATCCCCCGTGCGCGCAGCGCAGGGGTGCCAGTCACCTTGGCTTGCAGAAAACCGGCGCCGTGCAGCAGCAACAGGCTGATGGCAGTGGCCAGCACCGAGAGCAGCCAGCCCCAGTGGAAGTCGAAGGCGCCATAGTGCAGACGCAGTGCCGTGTCGAAGCGAAACGGCAGCCCCTCCATCACCAGACCGATAGCCGCACCGAGGATGAGCGCCGGTATCAAGCCACCGGCCACCAGCGCCCGATCCCACCAGCGGCGCCACACCGGATCGGCCAGCTTGCTGCGATAGTCAAAACCGACCGGCCGCAGAAAGAGCCCGAGCAGCAGCACCACCATGGGGATGTAAAGCCCCGAGAAGGCGGCGGCATAAACCAGCGGCCAGGCGGCGAACAGGGCGCCGGCACCGGCAATCAGCCACACCTGATTGCCCTCCCACACCGGCCCCACGCTGTTGATCACCAGACGGCGGTCGTCGTCATCTTTCGACACCACCGGCAGCAGCATGGCGATGCCGAGATCGAAGCCATCCATCACGATAAAACCGACCATCATGAAGAGCACCAGCGCCCACCAGATGAGTTTCAGGGTTGCGTAATCCATCAGGCGATCCTCGCAAGTTCGGGTTGTTCACCGCTGTAGCGGCCGGTATGGAGAATGGCTGGCCCCTTGCGGATCACATGGCGCAACAGGAACAGCTCCACCACCAGCAACAGGGTGTAGATGGAACAGATGGCGATAAGGCTGAACCAGAGTTGGCCCGGCTGGAGCAAAGAGACCGAGGCCGAGACCGGCAGCACGTCGCTGATGGTCCAGGGTTGACGGCCGAGTTCAGCCACCAACCAGCCCGCCTCAATGGCAATCCAGGGCAGCGGAATGCTCCAGAGCAGGGTCTTGAGCAGCCGTGGCGAGTCTTGCAGCCGGTTGCGGCAGAGCTGGACAAAGCTCACCACCATCAGCCCCAGCATGGTGACGCCAAGCCCCACCATCACCCTAAAGCCCCAGAACAGCGGCGCCACTGGCGGGATGGAGTCATCGACCGCTTTGGCAATCTCCGCCTCACCGGCCTTGGCAATATTGTTGGCATAGGGGGTGAGCAGCATGCCGTAGCCGAGATCCTTGCCGTGCTGCTCGAAGCGGGCGCGGTTGGCCGGGGTGTCATCACCCTGCCGGATCTGGTCGAGGGCCTCTGCCGCCACCATGCCGCTGCGAATGCGTGCCTCGTTCTGCACCTTGATATCCTTGAGGCCGCTCACCGCCTCGTCGATGGAACGGGTAGCGATGATCCCCATCAGATACGGGATCTTGATGGCTGCGTGGGTGGTTTGCGCCTGCTGATCCGGGAAGCCGAACAGGGTAAAGGAGGCTGGTGCTGGCTCGGTCTCCCACTCCGCCTCGATGGCGGCGAGCTTGACCTTCTGCACCTCGCCGGTGCGATAGCCCGACTCATCCCCCAGCACAATGACCGAGAGGATGGCCGCCAGCCCGAAGCCAGAGGCGATGGCGAAGGAGCGCAGGGCAAACTGCACCTCGGTTTTGCGCAGCAGATACCAGCTGCTCACCCCCATCACGAACATGGAGGCGGCCACATAGCCCGCCGCAACGGTGTGAACGAACTTCACCTGCGCCACCGGGTTGAACAGCACGGCGGCGATATCCACCAGCTCCATGCGCTGGGTCAGCAGGTTGAACTCGGCTCCCACCGGGTTTTGCATCCAGCCGTTGCCGATCAGGATCCAGAGTGCCGAGAGGTTGGAGCCGAGCGCCACCAGCATGGTCACCAGCAGGTGCTTGCCGCGAGAGAGCTTGTCCCAGCCGAAGAAGAAGAGCCCCACTAGGGTCGATTCGAGGAAGAAGGCCATCAGCCCCTCGATGGCCAGCGGGGTACCGAAGATGTCCCCCACATAGTGGGAGTAGTAAGCCCAGTTGGTGCCGAACTGAAACTCCATGGTGATCCCCGTGGTGACCCCCATGACGAAGTTGATGCCAAACAGTTTGCCCCAGAAGCGGGTGATGTCCTGATAGATCACCTTGCCGGTCATCACATAAGCCGACTCGGCGATCACCAGGATCCAGGACAGCCCCAGCGTGAGGGGCACAAACAGGAAGTGGAACAGGGCCGTGGCGCCAAATTGCAGGCGAGACAGGCTGACCACGTCATCCGGATTGATCATGCGTCACTCTCTTTTGTTGTATTTGCCTTGCACGTTTCGTGCGTGACAAGTACATCACGGAGCATGACACCTATAACAGATGCAGTTATATTGAATTACACCTATAACAGTTGATCCAGATCATGTCCCTTTACCAGCAGTTGGCCGACCGCCTGCAAAGCCAGATCGATGATGGCATCTGGCAACCGGGGGAGCGCGTCCCCTCCATCCGCCAGAGCTGCAAGACCCACAACCTGAGTCCGATGACAGTGCTGCAGGCCTATCAGCTGCTGGAGAGTCAGGGGCGGATCCTCGCCCGCCCCCAGTCCGGTTACTACGTCAAAGCCGCTTCGCCGCAGGTCGTGCAGCACACCCCGAGCCAGACCCACTACAGCGGCTCGGTGGATATCAACGATCTGGTGTTCGAGGTGTTGCAGGCGAGCAAATCGCGGGATCTGGTGCCCCTTGGCATGTCGGTAGCAGACCCGACCCTGTTCCCCCATCCCCAGCTCGGGCGGGCGCTGGCCAGCTGCATGCGCAAGCTCGATCCCTTCAGCACGGTGGCCGACCTGCCCCCCGGCAACGAAGCGCTGCGCCGCGCCATCGCCCAGCGCTACGCCAGTGACGGGGTGGCGGTCAATCCGCAGGAGATCATCATCACCACCGGCGCCATGGAGGCGCTCTCCCTCAGTCTGCAGGTGCTGACCGAGCCCGGTGACTGGGTAGTGGTGGAGTCCCCCACCTTCTATGGCGCCCTGCAAGCCATCGAGCGGCTGAAACTCAAGGCGGTGGAGATCCCGGTCATCCCGGGGGTGGGCATCGATCTGGCGCTATTGGAAGACGCCCTCAGCCAGATGCCGATCAAGGCGTGCTGGCTGATGGGCAATGTGCAGCACCCGCTGGGCCACACCATGCCCGATGCGCACAAAGCGCAGCTGATGGCGCTGCTCAACCTATATGCCGTGCCGTTGGTGGAGGATGATGTCTATGCGGAGGTCTACTTCGGCCGCGAGCGGCCCAAGCCCATCAAACATTGGGATCGACGCGGCGACAGCCTGCTCTGCAGCTCCTTTTCCAAGTGTCTGGCGCCGGGCTTTCGGGTCGGCTGGGTGGTGGCGGGGCCCCATGCCGAGCGGGTGCAGCGGCTGCAGCTGATGTCCACCCTCTCTACCAATGTGCCGAGCCAGCTGGCGCTGGCCGAGATGCTGCGCCAGGGCGGGATCGATGCCCACTTTCGCCGCCTGCGCCACACCCTGGCCCAGCGCCAGCAGCAGATGCGGGCGGCCCTGCAACGGCTGTTGCCGGACGAGGTGCGGATCTCCTCCCCCGATGGCGGCTACTTCCTCTGGCTGGCGCTGCCTGCCCATTTCGACAGCCGAGCCCTGCACGCCAAGGCTCTGGGCAGCGGTTTTTCAGTGGCCCCCGGCGCACTCTTTTCCAATCAGGGACAACACAACCACTGCCTGCGCCTCAACAGCTCCCATCCCTGGAGCGAACAGCTGGAGCAGGCCCTATTCAAACTTGCCGAGCTTATCAATCGCCAAATTGCCCAAGGCACGTAAGATGACGCCAATAATTCCACTCATGACACAGGAACCCAAGTGCAGCTGTAATTACCTCTTCAATGGTCGGCGTAACCAGCCATATTCTCGAGGGGCAATCCTCAATAGCTCAGCAATAGTCGCATTACGCTTATCTTCACTCATACGCAAAAGTAGAGAACGCAATTCGTATTCGATACTATCCCGCTTAGCACCACGAGCTTTCGCCATGAGATACCAATTATGTCCTTCTTCAATATTCCCCAGCTCAATATTGAGCGCACCTAACAGTGTGCATGGTCTGAAATTATTCGGTTGCAATGCATGAGCCTCAGCCCCCATTTTCAGAGCATCTGTACGCTTTCCCAAGTCACGCAACGCCCCACCATGGGTTGTTCTAATCGCAGATTTGAGCTTCGCATGCTCTTGGTCTTTAACTGGAATAGCCGAGAGCAATTCAACAGCCGAGGCTGCTGCTGCACATTTTCGAAGATGCGCACTGGCATTGACTGCTTGCCATGGATCGCAGGTTTTCTTGTACTCTGAAATATAAAAATCAGCTTCTATTCGATGATATGCATGCCATATCTCATCTGTTTGATAGTCCCGCCACTCAACTTTTAGCCATATAGAATCAAGTTCAGAAAGTCGTGACTTGGCATCCAGCGTACGCAAAATCTGCATCAATTGCTTAAAGTGATCTTCATCCACAAATATATCTACCCCAAACTTCCGGCGAAGCTCTTTGTTTTTCCTCCGTGCAATAAACTTTGGGTCGCTCTCACGTTTTATGCGATCAGTTTTATATTGAGCCTGAAGTCTTTCATACCTCAGGGCTGCTGCTTTCTGCTCGGCTATTTTAATGGCTTCAAGTTCAAGCTGCCGCTTTTTAGCAATTACGATACGCTGTTCTCGCTCTAATAAGGCACGTCTATAAAACTCCTCTTTGGATAACGATCCGGTAAGAAAACCGAGTAAGGCATTAAGTCCTTTAGACTCAAGGTATTGCTGACTCCAAATAGATAGTGGCAAGCCTTTTTGAACTGATAAAAGCAGGTTATTGAGCCTGCCTCCATCCGTTGTTGCAGTGGTTAAATCATCAACACTGTAATATTTGGCCAGCTCGGCTGGGGAAGTTGACATTACGCACACTCCTTGTGCAAACGTTGATATTGTTCTTTGACATTAACATGATGTGGAGTTCAGTTAATAAACGAGTGTCGCATTTCCCAGTACTGCTCCTTACAAAAATGGTGATGGTCCTGCGCTATCTTAGGGGCTGTGCCCCGCAATCCAAATAGGCTCATCCGCATCTTTTGACGAGCCGCAGAAACAACAACGCCCCTTGAGCGGGGCGTTATCGGCAATCCATGGCGGTGAGGGTATCAGGCGGGGGCGTTAAGTTGGGCCACCTGCCGCTCGATGCTCCCCTTGAGGTTGTCATCGAGTTTGAGGGCGCGTGCCAGTTCGTCGAGATAGCCTCGCTCCATAAAGTGATCCACCTCGATGGCGAGCAGGGAGGCGAGATAGACCTCGGTGGCCAGCTCCATATCGGTCACTTCCCGTGCCAGCGCGTGGGGATCGAGGGGGCGGGCAAGCTCGGCGTCAATCCAGCGGGCGGCATCGCTCTGGCCCTGTTCGGTCAGGTACTCCTGAATTTTCTGGCGCTCGGCGCCGTCGATATGGCCATCGGCCCGGGCCGCGGCCACCATTGCGCGCACCAAAAGCGCCGCGCGGGCATCCAGCGCATTGCCTTCCAGCCCACTGATGGGATGAGTGGGCTGGGCGGGCGCCGCCTGCTGGGCCTGCCAATCCTGATAGAGCTTGTAGGCCAGCCCGCCAAGGGCTGCGGCGCCGCCCACGGCAGCGGCCTTGCCGCCATATTTGCGTACTTTTTTATTGCCCAGCAACAGACCGAGCGCACCGCCGGCCAGCGCCCCCTGCATCTGCCCCTTGCGCTTGTCTCCGCCTTCGTTGAGCCAGCCTTTGCCAGCCCCCAGCAACTGTTCCAGCATCTGTTTCATGGTGTCACTCCTGCGGCTATGTTCCCGTCGATAGAGCAAGATAGTGACCCCGCCCCCCTGAATCGGGGATGAACCCTTGACCGGGCAGGCCGATGGGGCAAAGCTCAGGGAAACTCTTCAGGCAATAAGGATGTGACTGTGCCCAATCGCGAACTGACCCTGCAATTTCTGGCCGAACCCTCTGACGTCAACTTCGGCGGCAAGGTCCACGGCGGCATGGTGATGAAGTGGATCGATCAGGCGGGCTATGCCTGCGCAGCCGGCTGGTGTGGCGGCTATGCGGTGACCGTCTATGTGGGGGGGATCCGCTTTTTGCGCCCCATCCAGATTGGCCAGCTGGTAGAGGTGCACGCCCAGGTGATCCACACCGGCACCACCAGCATGCATCTGGCGGTGGATGTCTACAGCCGCCACCCCACCGACACCGAGCGCCACAAGACCACCCACTGCATCATCATCTTTGTGGCGATGGATGAGCAGGGCAAGCCGACCCCGGTGCCCCAGTGGCAACCGGTGAGCGAGAGCGATCTGCAGTTGCAGCAGTACGCCAAAAAGCTGATCGCCCTGCGCGAGGAGATCGACAAGGAGATGCGCCAGCACCTCTGAGCTTGGTGATTCCCCTGCCCGATACCGCGGGCGCTTTCGGCCAACGGCGGCGCCCCTGTATAATCCCCCCTCTTCCCGCAACCGGAACCCTGCCCATGTCACTGGAAACTGCCCCACCCGAGGTAAAACTCGCGGTGGATCTGATTGAACTGCTGGAGACCAACCAGCTGGCCCCCGAGCTGGTGCTGGCGGCGCTGGCCATCGTAAAAAATGACTACGAGCGCAAGCTGGCGGAGCAGCAGGGCCGTTGACCATGGGGCAATCACTATCTCTGTTCAGGCATTGCGGTTAGGTGCGCAAAACAAGAGACCGGCCAGTGGCCGGTCTCTTGGAACGAAAAAGGGACGAAACAGGCGAACTCAGCGCCCCTTCTTCTGCCGTCCTGTGTTAGCGGTGCGCGGCTTGCCAGCGGCCGGTTTGCCTCCCTTGGGAGCCCCTTTGCCAGCACCACCTTTATTGGCAGCACCTTTGCCCGCGCCACCCTTGCCCAGCGGCAGCTTCTTCTCGAAGGCTTCCGGGCCCGGCACATTGGGACGCCCGCCAATCTCGTGATCGTCATCGCGGCGCGGCTTCTTGCCCTGCCCCGGTTTGGCGCTTGGCGCCGCAGGGGCCTTGGCCGCCTTGGGCTTGTCGCCTTTGGCCGGTTTCACCTCGGAGGAGGAGTCCTCAATCAGCTTGAACAGATCGATCAGCTCGTCGTCGGTGAGATCGCGCCACTCGCCCACCGGCAGCCCCTTGAGGCTGACGTTCATGATGCGGATGCGCTCCAGCTTGGTCACTTCAAAACCAAAGTACTCGCACATGCGGCGGATCTGGCGATTCAGCCCCTGCACTAGCGTGATGCGAAAGACGAACGGCGCCTCTTTCTTCACCTTGCACTTCTTGGTCACAGTACCAAGGATCGGCACCCCGGCCGCCATGCCGCGCACAAACTCGTCGGTCACCGGCTTGTCGACGGTCACCAGATACTCTTTCTCGTGATCGTTGCCCGCCCGCAGGATCTTGTTGACCAGATCGCCGTGGTTGGTGAGGAAGATCAGCCCCTGCGAATCCTTGTCGAGCCGCCCGATGGGGAAGACCCGGGTGCTGTGGTTGACGAAATCGACGATATTGTCCTTCTCGCCCGCCTCTGTGGTGCTGACGATGCCCACCGGCTTGTTGAGGGCGATAAGCACCAGACTGTCCGCCTCGCGCGGCTCGATCACCTGACCGTTGACCTTGACCAGATCGCCTGCCTGCACCTGATCACCGATCCCGGCGCGCTTGCCGTTGATAAAAACGTGGCCCTGCTCGATAAAGCGGTCGGCCTCGCGGCGCGAGCAGATGCCGCTCTCGCTGATATATTTGTTCAGGCGCATGGATTCGTTAGCCAGCATGGGTCACCTGCCACAGGGTTTGGGCCGCGCCCGGTTGTGCCATCGCCTGTTCCGGCTGCGCCGGGGAGGCTGTCTGCTGCATCAGCCAATTCACTACGTCAAAGTTCTGCATACCATTCCATCTTCAAAAAAGGCCAATGCCAGCTTATCCATCAAAAAACGCCGCTACAGTAGCATAATTGCCCCCTTTCAGGGGCAGATAGTTGCAAGGTCGCAGCGCCCAAGCGGGCATCTGCGAACAAGTTCACGCCGCCAGATGGCCCGCGATGCAGCCTTTGAACGGCCAGCCTGATGCCAACGGCGGGATCAGGCGCCCACAGCCTGCGCGGCCAAACGCCATCAACTATACATATCACCTTGTTTCCATTAGGCTTTAAGCCGATTGGCAGTGCCCAAGGTGCTGCGCCAAACTCGCCCGCCCAAAGGCGGCTCCACCTCTATCGCCAAGGATTGCACCATGCTGGCTCACACTCGCCGCCTTGTTCGCCGTGCTCTGCTGACCCTGTTGCTGCTGTTGCTGACCGCATGGGCGGTGATCGCCTACTTCGCCTGGCAGGCAGCGCCGCTGCAGCTGTGGCACACAGTGGTGCGCCCCGAACTCAGTGCCGATGAGCTCGACAGCAGCGACTGGCAAGCCTATCTGGCCCGCGAAGCAGAGCTGTTCGAGCTGGTAGCCACCGAGGTAGTCGCCAAGACGCCGCCGGAGCAGCAACTGGCCAGCAATCGCTACTATCAGGACGCCCCCATCAATCCCGCCCGCTTTCAGCAGAACTGGAACCGCTCCTACCTGCTGCGCCCCGAGGGGGAAGTCAAAGGGGTAGCGGTGCTGCTGCACGACCTGACCGACTCCCCCTACAGCCTGCGCCATCTGGCCAGACGCTATCAGCAGCAGGGCTTTATCGCGCTGGGGCTGAGGATCCCCGGCCACGGCACCGTGCCCGCTGGCCTCGTGGATGTGGATTGGGAGACCTGGCTGGCCGCCACCCGACTGGCGGTGCGGGAGGCCAGATTGCTGGCACCGGGCAAGCGGCCGCTGCATCTGGTGGGCTTTTCCAAGGCTATGTCCCAATTACGTGTTGCATGGGGTGCCCCAGCGCCTCATGCAAACATGCTTTGATATTCACGCCCCTCCCGTAACGCTCCA